>DATMHB010000464.1:0-4518 GCA_035555175.1 Flavisolibacter sp.
ATTCTTCATTCCTTTTAAGGATCGCTTTTATTTTATGCAGCAGCACTTCGCTATCGAAAGGCTTCGTAATATAATCGTCCGCACCTAGTTTATAACCCTGAATAATATCTTCCTTCATGGTCTTGGCGCTTAAGAAAAACAGAGGAACGTCAGGATTGATATCCCTGATCTCCTCTGCAAGTGTAAACCCGTCCATATTAGGCATCATCACGTCAAGCAGGCAGAGGTCGAATTGCTCCCTTTGGAATGCGGCAAGGCCGAGGCGGCCATCGCGCTCGAGGGTAACATCATAATCATTTAACTCCAGATAATTCTTTAAAACACTTCCTAGATTGGGATCGTCCTCGCATAATAGAACTTTAGCTTTCTTGTCTGCCATGATTACAGTTTTTTAATTGAGCGATAAAATTAACGTATTTCATTAAACGACCTTTTCGGCTTGTCCGGCATGGTTGCCGGACGATTTCTCGCGTATGTTCTTTTAATTTTGTTTTCCCAATTACACTATATGCGTATCACGCCAGATAATAAATTGAAAAAACTCATCATTATAGGCGATCGTGTTTTGGTCCGGCCATCGCGTCCGCACGAACGTACGGAATCAGGGCTTTACCTTCCTCCGGGGGTACAGGAAAGAGAAAGGGTACAACAGGGATATATAATAAAAATCGGGCCCGGCTATGCCATTCCGTTGCCGCCGGAAGAAGAGCCGTGGAAGTCGAAAGAAGAGCAGGTGAAGTATGTTCCCCTACAGGCACGTGAAGGAGATCTTGCAGTTTTTCTTTCGAATGCTGCAACAGAGATCGTGTACGAAGGCGAAAAATACCTGATCGTTCCGCAAAGTGCGATACTAATGCTGGAAAGAGAGGAGGATCTTTGAGCGATCCCGCAGCTGAAGAGAATAAGTGAAGGATCAATGAACCGTTACCCTTTCGGCCTCGTGGTAATGCTTCTGCACCCGTCCGATAAGATCATTATAGTCGAAAGGCTTCTGCATAAAATCATCGGCGTGGGCAAAAGAGATCATCGTTTGATTGCAGTCTTCGCCCGACATCATGATCACACGGATACCGCCCGTATCAGGGTCGTTCTTCAACTGGCTACAAAAGCGATATCCATCCTGGTCAGACAGGCAGACATCCATTAATATAAGGACAGGCTTGTGAATCTTTATCTTCAATGCGGCTTCCTCAATGGAAGAAGCCAGGATGGTTTCATAGCCCTGCCCTTTAAGGATGATCTGCACGATCTGCAGAAGATCCCGGTTATCGTCGAGCAGCAGGATTTTTTGAGAAGTAAACACGGTCGTTCTTTTGGCCTCTATATTCAAATACCCTTCCAAAAATTAAAAATGTGCTCAAATAACTGTCAATTAACTCCCCAGATCGGCACAAAAGGCTAAAAGATCGACGATTTGGGAGGTGAAAATCTTATAATCGAAGGGTTTGGTCATGAACCGGACACCAAGATTTTCGAAATATTGCCTGTCCGTATGATTTGAAGAGGTAGTGAATACAGCGATAGGGATGGGCGCCAGTTTCTCACTCTCCCTGATCTTGTTGATCGTTTGTTTTCCATCCATGCGGGGCATGTTCAGGTCCATGATGATGAGACAGGGCAAGACATCATCGTCCTGTGCTTTTTGTAAAAAATTGATCGCCTCCCATCCATTTTTTGCTTCGGCAATGGTAAAGGAATACCCCCGGGAGCGAATAGTTTCCTTAATAAAAAGCAGGTCGTCCTCGTCGTCATCTACACACAGAATGGTGGATACGAATGGCATCACCAAAACTAAGAAGAAGCGAACAGTCCGCGACCCGTATTAGTACGGTGAAAGCTGCAGTATTTACGATAGAAAAATCCGCCATTGCCGGGCCAATTTATTTCCATTTTCCCTGAACGTCTTTTTGGTTTAATTTTCGCCCATGGCAAAAAAAGATGATTTCTCCGCCCAGATCAGGGCGGGCTATACGTTTAAAGGTGAAGCAATAAAAATTGGAAGGGCCGTTCTGGATGGTTCTGTCGTTCCTGATGCAGATATCATGCTGCCTTTAAAAACCATGAACCGCCATGGTCTCATTGCAGGAGCCACGGGCACCGGCAAAACAAAAACCCTTCAGATGATTAGTGAGGGCCTTAGCGACGCCAGCGTACCAGTGCTGCTGCTGGATATTAAAGGTGATCTAAGCGGGATCGCCGCCGCCGGCACGCCCAATGATAAGATCCTGGAAAGGGCCCGGTTGCTGGGCATCGAGTATAAACCCAAGGCATATCCCTGCGAGCTGTTGACCCTTAGCGAGAAACCCGGTGTTAGGCTGAGGGCTACCGTTAGTGAGTTCGGGCCTGTGTTGCTTTCAAAAATTCTCGGTCTGAATGATACCCAGGGCGGATTCGTCGCTCTCATTTTTAAATACTGCGACGATAACAAATTGCCACTGCTTGACCTGAAAGATTTCATCAAAGTGCTACAGTATATTACCAATGAGGGAAAGGCGGACATTGAAAAAGAATATGGAAAGATATCAGCCACTTCCACAGGAACTATTCTCAGGAAAGTGATCGAACTGCAGCAACAGGGAGCCGACCAGTTCTTCGGCGAAAAAAGTTTTGAAGTGGAAGACCTGATGCGCGTTGCCGACGACGGCAGGGGAATGATTTCGATCCTGCGCGTTACCGAATTGCAGGACAGGCCCAAATTATTTTCCACCTTCATGCTCCAGCTGCTCGCCGAACTGTATGCAACATCACCGGAAGAAGGCGATCTTGATAAGCCCAAACTCGTGCTCTTTATCGACGAAGCGCACCTGGTATTCAATGATGCATCGGACGTATTGCTTCAGGAAATTGAAAATGTGGTGAAGTTGATCCGCTCCAAAGGCATTGGCGTATTCTTTTGTACGCAAAACCCAATGGATGTTCCGGCTTCCGTGCTCTCTCAGCTGGGTCTTAAAGTGCAGCACGCGTTGAGAGCATTTACGGCAGCCGACCGCAAATCCATTAAGCAGGCGGCAGAAAATTACCCCGAGACTTCATTTTATAAGGTCGATACGCTGTTAACGGAACTCGGAATAGGCGAGGCCCTTGTCACCATGCTCAATGAAAAAGGAAGTCCGACGCCCCTTGTTCATACTATGCTTTGTCCACCGGCGAGCCGTATGGATGTGCTCACGGACGCGGAGGTCAATGCGATCACGCGTGCTTCTAAACTGGTGGACAAGTATAATCAGACGATCGATTCGAAGAGCGCCTATGAGATACTTGGAGAAAAAATGGATGTGGCCAGGAAAAGGACCGAAGAAATAAAAGAGATGCAAGCCCAGGCAAAGGAGCAAAAGAAAACGGCAACCAAGGAGAAGAGCATACTGGATAATCCAATTGTGCGCAGTGCAGGGAGAACAGCCGCAACAATGATCACGAGATCTTTGCTGGGCGTGCTTGGACTCGGCGGAACGACAAGACGAAGAAGAGGCAGTTTGTTTTAGTAGCGGAGGCAGATCAGGCCTTTATCACTAATGCCGATCTTTTTTTCTGCCTGCATAAACTCGATCACCTTCCAGGCTTTTTCTTTTTTGATGCTGGCCATTTCTTTCAGCAGATCAGGTGCGGTCAGGGCCGATTTCGATAGATGCTCTGTAATGAGTTCAGCGATCTTTTGAAATTCTTCGGTCGACAGAGGGCGCTCTTTCTTCTGCAGACAGTTATCGCAAATGCCGCAATCCTTTGCCTCCCTGTCGCCAAAATAAATGCTGATAAAACGGCTTCGGCACTCCGTCAGCGTGGCGAATGCCTTCATTTTTTCTACGCGTGCTATAAAGGCATTTTTTCTTTTTTCATAGGGAGTTTGTTTGAACACCAGTTCATCAACAGGCACACGGTTCTTTCTGAAAATGATCTGTGGTTCTTCATTCTGCGGTGTGTAGCTGATGATACCAAAGGAAGTGATCGCCTGCAATTGTGTCCTGATCTCTTTTTCTTCTTTTTTTAGAAGTCTTGCCAGCAGGTTTTCTGAAATGAAGGCCGGAAAATCGAAAACGCCCTCATAGCTTCTCAGGAGCGTAGTGAGTAAAGGTTCGTGCTCGGGATAAGATCTTTCAAAATCATAGAGGCCGTTCTTGGAGGTGGTAAAAACAAGGGTGGAGGGAGAGAAGTGCTGTTCATTAAAATCAAGCCACCCATCCTGCTCCAGCGCCTTGAGCGCAAAGAGGGTCTCTGTACTGTTCAACTTGAAATTTCTTGTGAATTCATCGAACCGGAAATTGAAACTTTTATACTCGCCGGTATGTGCAGGGATCTGCAGATAATGTACAAGGGCTGAATAAACCGATCTTATTTGCTCTAAAGAGGGGAAACGTGTAAGGTGCAGGTTGGATAATTCCCCGAGATCATTACTATCATAAAGCAATACGGCATAGGCCTTTTTCCCGTCCCTTCCGGCGCGTCCTGCTTCCTGGTAATAATTTTCAAGACAGTCCGGAATATCAACATGTACAACCAGTCTTACATCAGGCTTGTCAATAC
>DATMHB010000465.1:0-2875 GCA_035555175.1 Flavisolibacter sp.
GTTTATCCTTTTCCGTTCTGAGCACAATAAAATCTTTTACCTGTGCAGGCGGTTGACCATTTCCTTTTCCAAACACCCTGAAACCACTGATCGCAAATTTGCCTGTGGGCATATGAATGTTCTGAAGCTTCAAAAATCGGGTGTGCACAGGTGATGCAAGCTCAATATAATCGTGCGGCACGTCGCTTGTGTTCCTGCTCTTGTCAACCAGCAGATCCCATTTCTTGCCATCATCGGACCGGTAGATTTTGTACCGGTGAAATTTGCCGGTAGTCTTACCAAGAAATTCGGCGTCCTGGTCCGCATAGTTGATCTGTATTGCATTAACTGTTGATACTTCGCCGAGATCGGTTTGGATCCATTCGCCACTATTGGCCGACGCTGCACTCCAATAGGTTTTAATGCTTTCGTCCACTGCATTGTTGGCCACATAATTTCCCATCGTTGATGAAACCTGCACGGGCTTATTATAATTGAGCAGCATCCATCCGGTGAATCTGCTTTTCAAATGATCGGCCGGCCCTGTAGCAATATAGTGCGGATAATCGCCGAAGGCCGTATTGCAATACATCACGCCGTCATTGTCGAAGCCTGCCGGCCAGATGCCGATCCTTCTTTCAAAATTATTTTTTACGCTGATGGCGATCGTAGACACATGCCAAAAATTTTTCCAGTTATCGGTAAATGTGGCGCCGTGTCCTGCGCCACGTGCGAAGCCGCCCGCTTTCCAGGAAAGCGGATCCGATTGCGCCGTAAAAGGCCCAAGAGGCGATTCGCCGACGACAACGCCGTCAGCATAGCCACTGAACTCCGTTCCGGGAGCGCCGTATTGCAGATAATATTTGTTCTTGTATTTCGTCATCCATGATCCTTCGATAAAGGGATCGAGAAAGGTATTGTCAAGGTATTCGCCAAACCGCTGCCATCCGTAGCGATCGGGTTCCAGAAGATACATTTCCTTTCTGGTGCCAACCGGCTGCAGCGTGCTCCTGTTCAATTCGATCCCATAGATCGGATACCGGTTGCTGCTGCCATTGTACATGTACAGCTTTCCATCGTCATCCGTAAAGAAGGCAGGGTCCCAGCCGCCAATGTCGAATGAGTCGACAAGGGGCTTCCATTCGTTCGCTTTTGGGTTGGTGCTCATCCACACTGTAAAATTTCTGGTATAGGTGGAACCGAACACGATCATGGTATCGCCAATAATGCCAACGGCGGGCGCACAGAGCTCATCATACCCTTCGTTCCAGGGGCGCAGGAATCTTTTCGAAATGAATTTCCAGTTCAGCATGTCGCTGCTCCACCAGTAGCCCCACTGGTTTGTAGAGAAAAGAAAGTAGTCGCCCTTGTAATTCACAATCACGGGGTCGGCCGTTGCCCTGTGCCTGCCCCATTCGCTGAAGTTGGGAATGGGCGTGTAGCCATAATCGATGTTGACAGGGTTGCAATAGGTGGTTTGCCGAAGCTGCTGGGCGGTCGCAAGAGCGCTCCCCAACAAGCAAGCACTAAGAAAAAAGAATTTTATTTTTTTCAAACACATCGTTGGAAGTTCAAGTTAAGGAATTGTTGAGCGACGATTCGGTATTAACTGAATCAGGCCTGCAAAAACATTGGCAAAAAATAATAATTGTATGGCGAGAAGGCTTTCAAGAGAAATGTTCAAAATGAAATTAAGCCGTTGGAAAGATTTGAAAAATCGGGACGCAGTCAGCGTAAGTTGAGGATAGCGGTTGGTATACAAAAGCAACAACACCAGAATTGCAAATACTAATGTAGATAACACATGTATCCATATCAAAGTCTTTGACCATAGTATCCGGTTCGTAAAGTTATAGATTAGCCAGATGACGCAAAGCAACAGGGCCACCGGCATCGCCAAAATGCTGAATCGAAGAACAAAATAGGTGTCATAAATATGTAGGATGACGAGCTTGTTAAAAATAAATGCCGTGACAACGATGATCAATCCAAAAAAATTCAGCAAATCATATGGTTTTCTGGAAAGCTGCACTGCACTTAAATTGTATTGGAATGTAAATTAAACGCGAAGAGCGCAAAGAACGCAAAGAAGAAGCGCAAAGATAAATCAACGCTTCTTGCGCGCCTCTGCGCCCTCCGCGGCCTTTGCGTTTCAGCAGATTCATTTTTGCTCTTTTATCCATGGGCTTTCAAATCCGAGCTTATTCAGGCCATTCTGGATTTCAGGAATGCTCATGAACAATTTCCACAGCAGGCCGGTCCTATAGTTTTCGATCATCACAACGATCGGGCCTTCATCGATCGCAAGATAAGAATCGGCATACCAGTCCTTCGATTCACTGAACCCGTCAACAAATCCATAGGGTCCCCAGATCCTGTCGCCGAGGTCATCGTAAAAATGCCGCAGCGCCTTCATGGAATAATCGGGCGTATAGGGAAATGCAGAAAGGGCGGCGGTAGGGGAGATCACGCCCAGGTCCTCTGTTGGAGAATGCGCGGCATAGCCCACGTAACTGTCACTTGCCGTCAGACCCCAGCAGTTCGCCCCATACCCCTTCCATTTCTTTGGATTCTCAACACAATAATCGTGATTGATGAGCGTATGATTTTTATTTTGCTGCCAGTAGTCCGCATAATTATCTTTCAATCCTCTGGGGTCGAGGCCGAGAAATGAATAGTGCGAGAAAAATAAAGGACCTCCATAATCAAACCCGAGCGGCAGCTCGTGTCCATAATAAGATCTGCCGTTTTTGAAAAAATTACTTTGGGCCCAGCCTCTGTGATATACGGCCGGCGTTACAGGGTACCGCTCAGCCGCCGCGGCAAGGATATAAACAATGAGACATTCATTGAAGCCGCGGATGGGGAAATTCATCGCCCACCCGTTATTCGGACT
>DATMHB010000466.1:0-2174 GCA_035555175.1 Flavisolibacter sp.
ACGCTCGATGGTCATATCCCATATGGAAGCCTCTATTTGCAATGGATTATAAAACAAGTAAGCACTTATAAGCGTGTCAAACTCCCGGATCCCGTGCCGGTACCTTACCTGGAATTTTCCTTCATCTCTCAGAAAATAATTTGCTACGCCGATTCCGGAGGTGATCATGTGCTGGTGAGTGGCGCCATTGGATACGTTTTTCATAGGTTAGAATTTCGGGGTGCGAAGTTTATGAATGGCTTTCGGGCTTTATAAACGCTGATAAACAGGACCAATATAATGCGTGAAATGTACTCAAACAAATAGGGAACTATTCTTATAAATCGGCTATGCAGCCGCCATATGAAGCCTTATTGCTTTTGCGGACTTTGCGCGAAATAGAATTCGCCTACACTAAAGCTCCAGCGGACAAAGGCCGGAGCGAGAAACAGCGCGAGAGCGAGGATATAGTAACCCTATTCGTTTAAACTGTTTTCGATCATTTCCGGCACGCTGCAAACGGATCAATGACGATATTCAATTCAAATGCATTGGCGTCCTTACGATGCCTTATGATTCTAGGTTCCACAATTAAAAATCCAATATTAAAAGCCATAGACTACCGGCTGCCTTAAATCCACCCGCCGTTTGTCATCAAATTTTTGCGGTTCGTACAATAGACGGCAAAATGAAAGGTAAAAATTTGTTCGTACGAAAAATTTCCTACCATTAAGATATGAAGGCGAAAAAAGATCAGCAACCGGAACCGACGAAGTCCGAACTCGAGATCCTCCAGGTATTATGGACATCCGGTCCGTCCACCGTCCGTTTTGTTAACGACCAATTGAACGAGCAAAAAAGGGAAGTGCAGTATACCTCTACGCTAAAGCTCATGCAGATCATGGTGGAGAAGGGCCTGCTGGATCGCGATGACAGCCAGATGAAACACGTATACAGTGCGGCCATTGAAGAAGACAAGACAAAGGGATTTCTTCTGGAGCGTTTTATTGAAACGATGTATAATGGATCGGCCAGTTCGCTGATGTTACAATTGCTCGGTAACAAGAAGACCTCCAAAAAAGAACTGGACGAGATCAAAGAACTGCTGAACAAATTGAACAAGAAATAAAACTTAATCTATGAACCTCTTGTTTGCTGTAACGGCTTCGCAATTTTTCCAGGCTTTCTGCTGGACCCTGGTCCATTCGCTTTGGCAGGGACTTGTGGCTGCACTGATGGCTGGCATCGTGTTCTTTTTTACAAGAACATCACCCGCTGCCGTGAGGTATAAATGGTTTCTTTCCGTGCTTGCGCTTTTTTTAGTTGCAACCGGTATTACCCTTTTTTACCAGCTCGGTCATGCCATCACTATGGATGGCGATGCGGATCAGGCAGTATCGACCTTTAACCAGCTGCAGGGAAATTCAATGAACCCTCACTCGGTGAATGGCGGCACTGAAACCATGCAAGCGCCGTTCAGTTATAGTTTCACAAATTATTTAAATGATCATGCGCTCACGATCGTATTCATTTGGTTCGTGTTCTTTCTTCTTAAATCGGTGCAATTGGTCGCGGGCCTTCATTATGTCCACCGGATCAGGTACAGCCAGAACAAACCGGTTTCAATGCAATGGAAGGATAAGCTGGATCATTTCGCCCGGCAGATGGGGATAACGTCTTCAGTGGTATTTCTACAATCATCATTGGTAAAAGTGCCAGTCGTGATCGGACTGCTCAAGCCGGCCATTCTCGTCCCCGTCGGTCTTTTGAATAACCTGCCGCCCGAACAGGTAGAGGCGGTATTGCTGCACGAGCTGGCACACGTCCGCCGAAACGACTTCTTTGTGAACCTGCTCCAGAGCGTCGCGGAGGTCATCTTCTTTTTTAACCCGGCCATCGTATGGATCTCCGGTTGTATCCGCGAGGAAAGAGAAGCGTGCTGCGACGATATCGTGCTTCTGCATTCGTCCCGGAAAGATAGCTATCTGGAAGCGTTGGTTTATTTCCAGGAATATTCGATGCAGGGCTATGCCATGGCCTTCACAGGTAAAAGAAATTATTTGCTCAACCGCGTGAAGCGGATGCTCACCCAGGAAAATAAAAAATTAAATACAATGGAAAAGATTTTGCTCCTATCCGGCCTTGCCGTTACTATGGCTTTCGGAGTTATTTCGAAGGAAGAAGTCAACATGCCG
>DATMHB010000467.1:0-5759 GCA_035555175.1 Flavisolibacter sp.
TTCGTAGGCCTGACGGCGGCCTTCGGGCTTGTGAAAGATTTTGCAGCGGGCCGTTTTCAATATAGTTCCACCGCGCTGAATAATATTCGCAACTGACCGGCTTTCCATTTTAAAGATATCATCTTCGATAAGGCCCTGATAGCCCCTCATGATACCGTAGACGTCAAGTCCATAATAGATCCCTGTCCGAACAACCGCCCTGATCGCCGCGTTCATACCTGGTGAGTCGCCCCCCGAAGTTAAAACGCCAATGCGGCTTACTTTTTTTGCCATCTGGTTTTTCTGATTACTGAATAAATCCCCTCAATTCTTTCTCGAAGTTCAAAAATAAGGTATTGTTTATAAGTATCACCATGCAGCTGATCGTCGGGGCCTAACGTAAAATATCTTCTGTGAATGCATCCGACAATTTTGCTCTTCTCATCAACTCATCATATAATTCCGGTAAAACATTTACTTTGCGAAAAGAAAAACCCACTGTGGAAACAGCGGGTGCTAACGATTGCTTGCTATATGAATAGAGAAACTTAAGTCGTTTTTCTGATGAAGATTCCATTACCGATTGCTTGCTATTGAATCATTCATCCTGGAACAAAAATAGGGTCGGTGGATGTCTGGTCCGTGCTAAAATCAGCGCAGTTTTACAATGCTGAAAGGGGGGCCGGGCGGCTGAAACCCGTTACCGTATTGAGTTTTAGAATAAATTAGCTACGATGCCCAACCGGTTTGCAGAGCCTTTATTTCAATTGATTAAGTCACTCCAGAAGTCCGAAAAGAGGAACTTTAAGCTCTATATTAAGAGGAACTCATCCAATGAGGACCTGAAGATCATCCAGCTCTTTGATGCCCTTGACAAGATGAATGCTTACGACGAGGCGGTGCTCCTCAAGAAGCTCCCTTCCATCAAAAAGCAACAGTTGTCCAATATCAAGGCCCACCTGTACAAACAGGTGCTGGCCAGCCTGCGCCTGCTGAGCGGTGAGGAAAATATCGACATCCAGCTGCACGAGCAACTTGACTATGCCCGGATCCTTTATAATAAAGGATTGTATCATCAAAGTCTGAAGATCCTCGACCGCCTGAAGGAGCTGGCGCATAATTATCACCAGGACAGTTTCTTGATCCAGATCATCTCGCTCGAAAAAAAGATCGAAACCCTCCACATCACGCGCAGTATGCAGGACAGGGCCGACCGCCTTTCTTTCGAGGCCAACGAGGTGAATGAAAAAAGAAGGGTCATCACCCAATTGTCGAACCTTGCCCTTCAGCTGTACAGCTGGTACATCAAGAACGGACACGCGAGAAATGAATCGGATGAAGCAGGGGTGAAGAAATTCTTTCAGGAACACCTGCCACCCAATGCTTTTTCGCTCACCGGATTTTATGAACGCCTCTATTTGCATCAGTGTTATTGCTGGTTTGCTTTTATCCGGCAGGATTTTATCATGTATTACCGTCACACGCAGAAGTGGGTAGACCTTTTTGACGAAGAGCCGCAGATGCTCCAGGTAGAACCTGCACACTATATTAAAGGCATGCATAACCTGCTCAATGCGCATTTTGACCTGCGCAATTACCAGCAGTTCGAAGCGGTGCTGGAACAGTTCGAAGAATTCAGTCATTCACCGGCGGCTACGCAAGTCGAGAATAACCGCATTCAAACCTTCGTATATCTCACTACCGCAAAGATCAATCGCCATTTTATGCGCGGCACGTTCAAGGAAGGACTCGAACTGGTTCCTTTTATTGAGCAAAAACTGGAAGAATACGAATTGTATCTGGACCGTCACAGAATACTGGTTTTCTATTATAAGATCGCATCGCTGTATTTTGGCTGTGGCGATTTTGAAACCTCGATCGATTACCTGCATAAGATCATTAACTGGAAAGTAGACCTGCGCAATGACCTGCAGTGCTATTCGCGGCTCCTGCACCTGCTGGCACATTATGAGCTGGGCAATTTTGAATTGATCGAGCACCTTACGAAATCCGTATATCGCTTCATGGCAAAAATGGAAAACCTGACGGTGATAGAAGAGGAGATGTTCAAATTCCTGCGCAACACTTTCCATTTGTCGGCACGACAGTTGAAACCTGAATTCGAAAAGCTGCTGCACAAGATGAAGCAATATGAGAATAGCCGCTTCGAAACCAGGGCATTTGCCTATCTCGACATCATATCGTGGCTGGAGAGCAAGGCTTACGATAAGTCGATGGCCACTATTATCCGTGATCGGTACCTGAACGCCAGAATAAGAAATTACGCTTCCTGATAAGGTTATGGTTTGAACGCAAAGAACGCAGAGGGGCGCGAAGAAGGATTGGTTTTTCGGCTTCTCCCTTACGTATTGTTTGGGCTTCTTTGTCTAAAGGATGGTTTGCGCTTTGCGCTTAACCTGTTTTTCTACTTTGCTGAAAAGATTTATTTTGAACCTTCTAACTTCATGCACATGCGGCAGATAATTCTTTGGTTCCTCCTTCCGGTCGTTTCCTTTTCACAGGATTTTACCCAACAGCAGATTTCCAAATACAAGACCCAGGCAAAAAACGTTTCGATCACAAGAGATAAATGGGGCGTACCGCACGTCTATGGAAAGACGGATGCGGACGCGGTCTTCGGATTGCTCTATGCACAGTGCGAGGAAAATTTCCCGAGAGTGGAGCGCAATTACCTCGAGATGATGGGCAGGCTTGGTGAGATTGAAGGCAAACAGCAATTGTACCAGGACCTGGAAATGCGCTTGCTGTACGACAGTGTTGAGGCACGAAAGGACTTTGCAAGAAGCCCTGCATGGTTTCAGAAATTGCTTGTTGCATTTGCTGACGGTGTGAACTACTATTTGTATACACACCCGGATGTGCACCCCCTGGTTTTGAAAAAATTCGAACCTTGGTTTCCTTTGATGTATACCGATGGAAGTATTGCGCCGACGCAAACCGGCGGCTTATCCGTGTCAGACATGCGCAACCTGTATACCGTGGATGGCGCTACTTCCTTTCAGGAGCGAAAGATTCCTTTCTATGAAGTGGATCCCACAGGTTCCAATGGCTTTGCGCTTGCCCCTTCACGCACCGCCTCTAAGAATGCCATACTCTATATCAACCCGCACGTTACATTTTATTTCAGAAGCGAGGTGCAAATGGTAAGCGATGAAGGCCTCAACGCTTACGGCGCCGTTACGTGGGGACAGTTCTTCGTTTATCAGGGATTTAACGAACACTGCGGATGGATGCATACTTCCTCTTATGCCGATGTTGCAGACCTCTACGCAGAAAAAGTTGAAAAAAATGGTAATGGGTTTGCTTATCTCTTCGATGGAAAGCTGCAACCTGTGCAATCAAAGGAGGTCCGCATCAATTATGTGCAGGATAACGCCATGCACCAGCAGTTATTTACTGTATACCGCACCGTTCACGGCCCTGTCATGGGCAGCAGGAATGGGCAATGGTTAAGCCTCAGAGAAAACAATCGTTCCCTTGATGCTCTTATGCAATCGTGGCTGAGGACAAAAGCAAAAGGCTTTGATGAATTTAAGAAGGTGATGAACATGCGTTCGAATAATTCGAACAATACGGTTTTCGCTGATGACAAAGGAAACATAGCTTACTGGCATGGTAACTTCATGCCGAAGCGCGATACAAGATTCGATTACAGCTTGCCGGTCGATGGAAGCATTTCTGCAACCGACTGGAGAGGTGTGCACCAGCTGGATGAAATTGTTCATGTCTACAACCCTGCCAGCGGATGGATCGAGAACTGCAATTCAACGCCATTTACGGCTGCGGGCAGCAGCAGTCCGCAGAAGCAGCATTATCCGGCGTACATGGCGCCCGACGGACAGAACTTTCGCGCCATCAATGTCATTCGCCTGTTGACGAATGCAAAGGATATGACCATCGACAGGATGATACGCGAAATAGGATATAATCATTATCTGTCGGCTTTTGATGTATTGCTTCCTCCTTTGATCGGAGCATACGACGGCTTGCCGGGAAATGATTCGATGAAAACTTATTTGAAGCCTGCGGTTGAATTGCTAAGAGCGTGGGACCGTTACTGTTCCGCCGCTTCTGTGGCCTCAAGCATCGCTATCGAATGGGCTTACCGGATGGCACAAAAAGCGTCCCCCGCCGACAATCCTTATAAGACTACGGATGCCATTGCGCAGGTACATTCAATGATTGCCAATACCAGCGCTTCTCAGAAACTTCAGTTGCTGACTGAAACCCTTCAGGATATTGAGAGAAAATTCGGAACGTGGCAAACAGCATGGGGAGAGATCAACAGGTATCAGAGGGTGGCCGGCGAATCGTTCGACGATAATAAATGGAGCATGCCTGTTGGCCTTGCGCCTGCCACATGGGGTTCCATCCCTTCTTTTGCTACAAGGCGCTTTGCCAATACAAATAAGCGATATGGACTTTCGGGCAACAGCTTTATCGCCTGTGTTGAGTTTGGAAAAAAACTAAAGGCGAAAACGGTGATCACCGGCGGACAATCATTCGATCCTGCATCTCCGCATTACTCGGACCAGGCGGCGATGTACATCAATGGAAATTTCAAAGACGTATTGTTTTACAAGGAGGATGTAATGAAGAACGCAGAGCGAACCTATCATCCCGGAGAATGAGGTTTGCCTAAACAAAAAAGGCCATTGCAATGGCCGGGAACTTAATCGTTTTCTACTGTATCCCAGGGAGTGATCCTGTCTTCTTCAGTAGTTTCTTCCTGTCTGTCTTCCTCGGGTCCCAGGTATTTTTCTTCTGCCTCTTGACGCGCGTTTTCATCTTCAAACCTGGATTCAGTGGCTTCGTCAAATTCCGGGGTCATGCCAATGCGAACGTTGCGGATATCATCCTCCGTTATCACGTCGTCTTTGTTTTCAAGATGACGGCGAACGATCTTTTGTGTGTCGCTTTCAAACTGGTCCTTATTTGCCTCCGGCATCGGGGACGAATTATCTTCAGTATGCTCATCGTCTCTCAAGCCTGAATTCTTACGATCTTGGGCCATATCATGTTTTTGTCAAGTAGTAAAAAAGCTGTGCCATTATTTCCAAAACCAAAAATATTAAGATTTCGAT
Source organism: Flavisolibacter sp. (assembly GCA_035555175.1). Taxonomy (GTDB): domain Bacteria; phylum Bacteroidota; class Bacteroidia; order Chitinophagales; family Chitinophagaceae; genus Flavisolibacter. Next base: position 5,085 of record DATMHB010000467.1, read on the forward strand.
GAGGCAGGACCGGGAAAGAACCCGTTCCGGACCTTGGCGATCAATTTCAACCCCATCAGAGGCGGAGTATTTTCTGCAGTTCAGCTTCGCTCACGGTAAGGAGATTCACCTTCGGGAGGCGCCTGGTCAGCTCCCTCCAATTACCGTTTTTTGCGAATACTTTTTTAAAAATGGGAAGGGCTTTACCCATCTCCTTATTGTTAGCCAATGTTACCGCTGTCCAGTATTGCATTTCAAGGTTGGCGGGGAACATTTTCATTGCTGCATTGTATTCGTTCATTGCCGTAACCATGTCGTTCTTTTCGGTGGCCAGGTCGCCATTATTCATGTGCTGGTACGCAACCTGAACTTTATATAATCGCCTGAGCTCAGCGACAGGGGCGGGACTATCATCCACCCTCAGGTCAACCGTGCGCTCATCCCAGGGCTTACCTTCAGATCTGCCAGGAACTACAATAATGGCCGATGATTGTTGTCCCCTGATGTCGCCGCCGGCTTTCTGAGCCGCTTCGAGGGCGAGGATCATCCTTTCTGCCAATGGCTTTCCTTTGCTGCCTTCAAAAGCTTTTGACATGGAAGATGATACTTTATCGGTCAGCATCATATTCGATTGTACAGAATAATTATCACCTTTGATCTGTGTTGCAAAATCGATGCATCCCTTTCCCGTGTGCG
>DATMHB010000468.1:0-2524 GCA_035555175.1 Flavisolibacter sp.
AAAAGGTTGGAAAAAGAAACTTCGATTCCTTTAAGGAAACTCCGCAATAGAGCCACAGTGCGCGGGTCCCGCCCGGCGGGAGACCCACGCACGAAGCTGCACGAAAGAGAAGGAGACGCCGCGCGGGCAAAAAAGAAACCACGAACCCTTCAGGAAAAGAAACAGTTATGACTGCCCACTTTCCCCCACTACAGACACGAGGCAGACATCGAAAGCTGAGTCTTTGTCCTTCAGATTATCGAATAATAGAATATTGCGAACCGCCGATTCATAGAGGCGACCTTCGCATTTAACGTATGATCCCTCCTCTCCGCTCTCTCCGTCGAACCCTTCGCGTCCATGGCCCCTCTTTCTCTTTCTGCTATTGCACGCCTTTAAGTATCTTTCAAAAAACAAATGGCCGGAAATAGATGAAAAAAATTCCTGGTTGCGCGATGCGGCCCCTGCTGACCTTTTTCTTTACATTCCTTCTTTCCGCTCCCTTTGCGCAAACCGGATTGACCAATTATAATGTAGTGTGGGATGCGCAAAGCAACAACGCTGCCCAATCCATGCCTTGTGGCGGGGGCGATATAGGGCTGAACGTGTGGGTAGAGAACAACCAGCTTCTTTTTTATATAGCCAGAAGCGGAACTTTTGACGAGAACAACGCTTTGCTGAAACTGGGACGGGTGCGCATTAAACTGAACCCTGATCCGTTCGAAGGGAAACAATTCCGGCAACAGCTGGTTTTAAAAGATGGATATGTTTCCGTCGAAGCAGTTAATGGTCTGCTTCGCACCGAAATTTTCATTTGGGTAGACGTCTTTCACGCTGCTATTCATGTAGACGTTCGCAACAACCGACGTATTTCAACAGAGATCAGTTATGAAAGCTGGCGCTATAAAGACCGTCCTTCCACAGGCAGGGCCAATAATGCCAACTCTTATAAATGGGCGGCACAGGGTGAAGTAAAAACATACCGCGATGAAATTGCATTTGAAAACAATGGCATTCTGTTTTACCATCGCAATAAACCGTTCTCTGTTTTTGACGTCACTGTAAAGCAACAGGGACTGGATTCTGTAAAAGATCAATTGTTCAACCCTTTAAAAGACCTGACCTTCGGCGGAAGAATTGAAGGCGACAACCTTTTACCTGCAGGCGAAACCGACGGGATGTATCTAAACACCGACTTCAAAGCCTGGAAATTAAAAAGCAGGAAGCCTGCCCGTTCGCAAAGGCTGGTTATCTATTTACATACATCGCAGGCTTCGGAGCTGGAAGAATTTAAAAAAGAATTGAACGATTCCATTCGGCAAACAAAAGCAGACAGGCATACGTTGTCGGCCACACGTAAATGGTGGAACGATTTATGGGACCGCAGCTTCATCTTTATTAACAACGATAAAATAAGGGATACGTCAACCGCATGGCAGGTGGGCCGCAACTATCAATTGTTCCGGTATATGCTGGCCTGCAACGCATTTGGCAAATATCCCACGAAATTCAATGGCGGTCTGTTTACATACGATCCGGCGTTGGTCGACACATCCTTTTCTTTTACGCCGGATTTCCGTAATTGGGGCGGCGGATTGCATACGGCACAAAATCAACGTCTGGTTTACTTTCCCATGATCAAAGGCGGCGACTTCGACATGCTGCAGCCTCAATTCGATTTTTACTTACGCATTTTGAACAATGCAGAACTGAGAAGCAAGATTTACTGGAAGCACAGTGGCGCGTGCTTTACGGAACAAATGGAAAATTTCGGATTGCCCAACATGGCGGAATACGGCCTTAAACGTCCGCCCGGCTTCGATAAAGGCCTTGAATACAATGCATGGCTGGAATATTTATGGGATACTGTTCTTGAGTTTTGTTTGATGATGCTGGAAGAAGAGCGTTACACACAAAAAGATATATCTGCTCATTTGCCGTTCATTGAAAGCTGCCTGCGGTTTTTTGATGAGCATTATCAATATCTCGCCAGGCAAAGAGGTATCAAAGCACTCGATGGAAAAGGACATCTCGTTCTTTACCCAGGGTCGGGTGCTGAAACGTATAAGATGGCCTATAATGCAACGTCGACCATAGCCGCACTACAAACAATAACCGAAAGACTATTGCAATTGCCATCGAAATATCTTTCAACCGATAAGCGGGAATACTTCAACGGTTTTTTGAACCGCATCCCTCCTATTTCATTTGTTGAATTTGATGGCCACAAAACAATTGCACCGGCGCAATCATGGGAGCGCATCAACAACGTAGAGTCGCCTCAGCTCTATACGGTTTTTCCCTGGCGCATGTATGGTGTTGGCAAGCCAGGCCTGGAGGTTGCGCTGAACACCTGGCGCTATGATACCAACGCAATAAAATTCAGAAGTCATATCGGATGGAAGCAGGATAATATTTTTGCTGCACGGCTGGGGCTGACAGATGAAGCGGCGCGGCTCACGGGTTTAAAGCTGAGAAATTCAGGAAGGCGTTTCCCCGCGTTTTGGGGGCCCGGCTTCGACTGGACGCCTGATCATAACTGGGG
>DATMHB010000469.1:0-8334 GCA_035555175.1 Flavisolibacter sp.
GCACATTTGTGCAGGTATTTTGTAAAAGGTGATATCAGGGATTTCAACGACGTATACAATTTTCGCAAAGGCCTCGACGCCATCACGATCGAGATAGAGAATGTGAATATCGATGCACTGGAAAAACTGGAAAGCGAAGGCGTAAAAGTCTATCCAAAACCATCAGTTCTTCGCATCATCAAGAATAAGGTGCTTCAAAAGAAATTCTATGCGGAACATAATATTCCCACCGCAGAGTTCACCATTCTTCAATCCCGCAGTGAGATCAGAAGCCACGGCCACCTCATACCCGCTATCCAGAAACTCGCGGAAGGTGGTTATGATGGACGAGGTGTGCAGGTGATAGAAAATATTGAAGAAGCTGAAAAAGGATTCGACGCTCAAAGTGTACTGGAACGGAAGGTGAATATTAAAAAAGAATTGGCCGTCATCATTGCAATCGACCAGAACGGAAAGACTGCGCTCTACCCGCCGGTCGAAATGGTGTTCAATAAAGACCTTAACCTTCTCGATTTTCAGCTCTGCCCGGCGGAAATCGCACAACAAACGCTTTGGAAAGTGGAGGCCATCGCCCTTTCAGTAGTGAGACATTTTCATTCGCCCGGCTTATTTGCCGTTGAATTCTTTCTGGACAGGAACGACGAGGTGCTGGTGAATGAAACGGCACCGCGCGTGCACAACAGCGGTCATCATACCATTGAAGCGCACTACAGCTCGCAGTTCGATATGATGTGGCGCATCATTTTGGGCCATCCACTTGGCAATACCAAACCGATCCTGCCTTCCGTCATGATCAATATCATTGGAGGAGAGGGATATTCAGGCGCCCCTCAATACAAAGGACTGGATGAGATCCTTACAATTGATAATGCATTTGTGCATCTGTATGGAAAACTGCAGACAAAGCCCGGGCGGAAAATGGGTCATATCACCATCTTAAGTAATGAGAAACAAGACCTCACGCATAAAGCCAATAAAGTAAAACAAACCATCAGCGTCATCGCATAGCGTATGCTGATCTACCACTCATCATCAACCAAGGTTAAAAAACGTTAATCACACTGGGCTGTAGCAACTTTTAAGAAAGCCAGCTCAGGATAACTCTTTATTTTTAGGCCCTCTATAATAATTGATACCAAGCGATGGTCTTAAGATTGTTTTCTTTTTCAATTTGTATTGTTTCTCTCCTTTTATTTACCACATCGTGTAATTCAGAACGGAAAAAAGAGGCGCAGCAACAGCAAAAAGGCGGCGGGCCCGGAGGCCGTCCACCGGTTCGGGCGGATGCCTGGATCGTAAGTACAAAACTTCTCCTCGATAATATTGAGATCCCAGGTACGCTTGTTTCCAGTGAAACCACTGAGATTCATCCGGAGGTAGCAGGCAGGATCACCGGGATTTATTTCAAAGAGGGTTCCTTTGTCAATAAAGGCGCCTTGCTTATAAAGTTGAATGACGCAGACCTGCAAGCGCAAAAACAAAAGCTGCAGGTGCAATTGAAAGTGGCGCAGGCCAATGAAAACCGGTCGGCGCAGCTTTTAAAGATCCAGGGTATCAGCCGGCAGGACTATGAAGCACAGGCGCTACAGGTGACCAATGTAAATGCAGACCTTGCCGTTATTCAGACGCAGATCGAAAAGACAAATATCAGGGCTCCATTCAGCGGCAAGCTCGGACTTAGAATGGTGAGCCTTGGCGCTTACATCAGTCCGGCTACTACGCTCACAACGATCAGTCAAATGAATTCGCTGAAGATCGACTTCACGGTTCCCGAACGGTATATTCCTCAGGTGTCGATGGGCCAATATGTAAATTTTGTTGTGGACGGTGTGAGCAAAACTTATGCTGCAAGGGTCACGGCAACAGAGCCCAACATTACTCAGAACACCCGAACCCTTCAGGTGAGAGGCACCGTGCAGGGAAACCAGGCAGGACTTGTGCCCGGCAACTTTGCGAAAGTGACCTTGAATTTCCGGCCCGATCCGAATGCTATTGTTGTTCCTACCCAGGCCATCATTCCGCAGGCAAGGGGAAAAAAAGTGTATGTATATGATAATGGCAGGGCAAAATTCGTGGATGTTTCCACCGGCCTGCGCGACTCGGCCAACGTCCAGATCCTTAGCGGCCTGAAGGCGGGTGACACCATCCTGATCACGGGCCTGCTTGCCCTGAAGCCGGATGCAAAAGTAAACCTGGGCCGCGTAATGAATGGTACGAAGCAGCCAGGTGGCGGCGGAGGATCGCATGGTGACTCGGCCAAGCAAAGCAAATAATCATTAAGTGCTGGAAAGGCTATGAATATATCTGAATTAAGCTTACGCAGACCCGTACTGGCAGTAGTGATGAACGTCATTATCGTGGTGTTCGGCGTTATCGGATTTAAATTTCTCGGTGTGCGGGACTATCCTGCCATCGACCCGCCCAATATTAATGTGAGCACTTCCTATGGAGGTGCCAATCCGGATATCATTGAAACGCAGATCACCGAACCTTTGGAGAAAGCCATCAATGGCATCGCCGGCGTAAAGAACATTACTTCTTCAAGTTCGCAGGGCCGCAGCAACATTAATGTAGAGTTTGACCTCAGCGTTGACCTCGAAGCCGCCGCCAACGATGTAAGGGATAAGGTATCGCAGGCGCAGCGTTCCCTTCCCAACGACGTTGATGCACCACCGGTAGTTTCGAAGGCCGATGCAAGCTCCGACCCCATCATCTCCATGACGGTGCAGAGTAACACGCGCAACCAGTTGCAGGTGACCGAATATGCGAACAACGTTTTGGTGGAAAGACTGCAGACGATTCCTGGTGTAAGCGGTATTCAGATCTGGGGAGAAAAAAGATACGCGATGAGGATCTGGTTCGATCCGCAGAAGCTTACCGCCTACAGCCTCACACCGGAAGACGTACAGAATGCCCTGCTTCGGGAGAACGTAGAGCTGCCCAGCGGAAAAATATCCGGTAATACCACTGAACTTACAGTGCGCACCTTCGGCCGCTTGAATACGGAAGAAGAGTTCAATGACATCATCATCAAAAATTTAAATGGCAGCGATATACGTGTCAAGGACATAGGTGAAGCTGTTCTGGGCCCTGAGAACGAGGAAAGCATTCTGAAGGAGAGCGGCATTCCGATGATCGCTCTTGCCATTATCCCGCAGCCGGGCTCTAATTATGTGGCCATCTCCGATGAATTTTATAAGAGACTCGACCAGCTGAAAAATGAAGTGCCTGCCGACATCAAGCTCAATATTGCACTGGACCAAACGAGGTTCATCAAGAAGTCGATCTCAGAGGTGCAGGAAACGCTTATTATCGCTGTCATCCTGGTAATCCTGATCATTTATCTCTTCTTCCGCGACTGGATCATCGCCCTCAGGCCGTTGATCGATATTCCTGTTTCACTGATAGGCGCGTTCTTTATCATGTATCTCGCCGGATTTACCATCAACGTGCTCTCACTTCTTGCTATCGTGCTTGCAACGGGTCTTGTTGTGGACGACGGTATTGTGGTAACTGAAAACATATTCAAGAAACTCGAGGGCGGAATGCCCAAGTGGCAGGCAGCAAAAGAAGGATCAAAAGAAATTTATTTCGCCGTCATCGCCACCTCCATCACCCTTGCTGTGGTATTCCTGCCCATCATCTTTCTCCAGGGATTCGTGGGACGGCTGTTCCGTGAATTCGGGATCGTCGTAGCAGGCGCAGTGCTTATATCTGCCTTTGTATCCTTAACGTTGACGCCCGTGCTCAACGTGAAGCTTACCAGAAATGTGCACAAGCATTCCTGGTTCTATAGAAAAACAGAACCGTTTTTCAGAGCGATGGACAATGGATACAAAAATGCGCTGACCGTTTTTATGAAAGTAAGATGGATGGCGTTTGTGATCATCGCCATTTGCGCCGGCATCATTTATTTGATAGGAAAGGATATGCCTTCCGAACTGGCGCCTATGGAAGACAGAAGCCAGTTCCGTTTGCAGGTGACCGCACCGGAAGGAACGTCATTTGATTATACAGACAGGTTCGTTGACCGCCTCAGCAATTTTATTATGGACTCCGTTCCTGAAAAGCAAACGGTGATGTCGATGACCGCACCCGGCTTCAGCGGTGGTTCCTCCAATACCGGATTTGTTCGTATAACCCTAAACGATCCTAATGATCGCAACCGTTCGCAGAAAGAAATCGTGACCATGGTCAACAGGAACCTGCCCAGGTTTTCGGAGGGAAGGGCCTTTGCGATAGAGGAACAGACTATATCGGTGAACCGAAGAGGAGGACAGCCGGTGCAATTCGTTATTCAGAATAATGATTTCGACAAGATCGCCGATGCGTTGCCCAAATTCCTTGAAGAGGCCAACAAGAGTTCGATCCTCCAGGGTGCAGACGCCGATCTTAAATTCAATAAGCCCGAGCTGCGCGTCAACGTCGATCGCCTCAAGGCAAGTGAATTGGGGGTGAGTGTTGAAGAGATCTCCAATACGCTTAACCTTGCGCTCAGCAACAGAAGGCTTGGCTATTTTACCAAAGAGGGAAAGCAATACCAGGTGATGGGGCAGGTAGCACGCTCCGACCGCGACGATCCAACGGATCTCAAATCAATATTCGTAAGAAATACAAGGGGCGAGATGATCAGCCTTGATAATCTTGTGAGCTTCAGCGAAGCCACTACACCTTCCACGATTTACCACTTCAATCGTTTTAAGTCGGCCACCATTTCATCGGGACTGGCGCCAGGCAAAACTGTTGGTGATGGCATCAGGGAAATGCAACGCATCGCAAAGGACGTGCTGGACCCAACCTTCACCACTTCCCTGTCGGGATCTTCACGCGACTATGCGGAAAGTTCCAGTAACATCGGGTTTGCATTCTTTCTTGCGCTCGGTTTGATCTTCCTTATTCTCGCAGCGCAATTCGAAAGCTTTATCGATCCGTTCATTATCATGATCACGGTGCCGCTCGCCATCGCAGGGGCGCTTCTTTCACTGTGGATATTTGGTCAAACGCTGAATATCTTTTCAGAGATCGGAATGATCATGCTCATTGGTCTTGTCACTAAGAACGGCATCCTGATCGTGGAGTTTGCCAATCAGAACCGGTTGAAGGGAATGCCAAAAATGGATGCGGCCATTTATTCCGCAGCCATGCGATTGAGGCCGATCCTGATGACAAGTCTGGCCATGGCCCTGGGTGCGCTGCCGCTGGCGCTTTCCCTTGGCGCGGCGGCAACCAGCCGCATTCCCCTGGGTATTGTGATCGTCGGTGGGATCATTTTTTCCTTAATACTGACCCTGTTCGTCATACCTGCGATGTATTCTTATCTTTCAACGCCAAAGAAGAAAAGCGAATTAGATAATTTAGGAGAAGCAAAAATTGAACATGCGGAAACAGTACATGCGTAGACTCATAAAAGGACCTTGTGTTTTATTGTTATCGTTGTTGTGTCTGAGCTCTGCCACGATGGCTCAGGATACGCTCACCGTTGAGAAGGCCATTGCAACGGCCCTTGATAACAACTACGATATCCTGCTGTCAAAAGAGGATTCCGCCTCTGCTGCCATCAACTATGAATACAGGAATGCGGTCTTCCTGCCCACGCTCAATGCAAGTTCAACGGTTTTGTTTACCAAAAATTCACAAAGATCCAAATTCACAGACGGCACCGAGCGCAAGAGAACCGGCCTTAAGGCAACGAATGTCAATGCGGCCCTCAACCTTAATTGGACCCTCTTCGACGGGCTTAGAATGTTCATACTGCGCGACCGGTTCGACGTAACCATTATGCAGGGCAGCCTTACCATTCGCAACCAGGTGGTCAATACGGTGTCCGATGTCATCAAGACTTATTTCGACATTGTACGGCAGCGGCAGCTGCTGAAAAATATCGAAGAACAAATGACCTTCAGCTCCGACAGGTTGCGATTAGCTCAATATAAACTCGATATTGGTGTTGGTGTGAGGCCCGATGTGCTGCAGGCACAGATCGATTACAATGCGCAAAGGGCGGCACAGATCAATCAGCTTTCTATTATTGACCAGCGCAAGCAGGAATTGAACCGCCTGATGAATGTACCGCACAACGTGAACTACCAGGTGGTCGACACCATTATCGCACGGCCGGACCTCATACTGGGCGGATTGTTGAACAATATCAGTGAGACCAGCCCGGTGCTGCAACTGGCCAGAACCAACGTTGACGTGGCACGGCTCGACGTAAGAGAAGCAAGAGCATTGCGTTATCCCACACTATCATTAGTATCTGCGTATAGCTTTTCAAGAAATAATAATAATTCGGTTGTCAACCCGGTAGCGCAACCCCTGTTTTCGCAAAACCGCGGACTTAACTATGGGCTAACGGCTACCATCCCGATCTTCAACCGGTTCTCAGTACGCCAGCAGATCCGGCAGGCCGAACTCGCCGTGGAATACAGGCAGCTTCAATACGAGAATCAACAATCGATCATCAATACGGATATCCTCAATAATTACAGAGCCTATCTCGCCCAACGTGAAATTGTTGGTATAAATGATTCAAGTGTCGTGTTGGCGCGTGAAAATCTTACAATAGAAAGAGAACGCTATCGCCTTGGTGCAACTACTTTTATTGAACTCAGACAGGCAGAGGAAAACCTTGCTAATGCAGTGACCGAATCCATCACTACAAGGTACAACCTTAAGATAGCAGAAACAGAACTACTGAGATTGCACGGCGACCTCGTTCGTTAGGTTTATTTGAAGAACTTGCACAGCTCTCAGAAAAAATCGCTTTTTTTATCTTTTATTTGATAGGATAACTATGAGCAGCGCATCAAAACAGCCATCGTAAGGAGCAGGGAAAAAAGCAGCAAAGGATGAACAGCCCGCCGTTGGGATTATCATGGGCAGCGATAGCGATCTTCCCATCATGCGATCGGCTGCTGATATATTGAAATCTTTCGGTATCCCTTTCGAAGTTACGGTTGTATCTGCGCACCGGACACCCGACCGCATGGTTCAATACGCGCGCACGGCTAAAGGACGTGGTTTGAAGGTCATCATCGCCGGTGCCGGAGGTGCAGCGCATTTGCCTGGCATGGTAGCAGCAATAACTTCACTGCCTGTAATCGGCGTACCGGTTAAATCCTCCAACTCAATTGATGGGTGGGATTCGATCCTCTCTATTTTGCAGATGCCCAATGGCGTTCCTGTGGCCACCGTAGCCCTCAATGCCGCAAAGAATGCAGGCATTCTGGCCGCACAAATGCTGGGTGCATTTGATGAAGCTGTCGGCAACCAGCTTGATGGTTTCAAAAAACAAATGAATGAAGAAGTACGATCAAAAATTGAAAAGCTGAAGAGAGACGGATGGAACAATACGTTCGATGTATGAAGTAATGGAAATTTTCGTAACGTCGGCCGCTACAAGCGCGGTAATTGATTGTACAGCTCTTTAGGCAGTGCCCGTGCAAACGACAAACCTTCGCGCTGCGGCATCGATTTATGCCACCGCGGAATACAATATCCAAGACAACCGTCAAACGACCTTTCTTCGCCGCCACCGTTTATTTTTGATACGCGATAATTGAATTTACAAATGAAAAAAGCAGCGCTGAGCATCCTTATAATTGCGACATCGTTCTGGTTTGGTTTCGCATTTAAGCCAACAACACAAAATCAAAAAACAACGAAAATGAAAAAAGTAACCGGCATTGGCGGCATCTTCTTCAAATGCAAAGACCCTAAAAAAGTAACGGAATGGTATCAACAACACCTTGGTTTAAACACCAACCCATATGGCGCGGAATTCGAATGGTACGAAGGCGCCGATAGCACCCGGAAAGCAACTACACAATGGACCCCGTTTCCCGAATCGACAAAATACTTTGACCCGTCAACTAGGGACTTTATGATCAACTATAGAGTTGAGAACTTAGTGGAGCTTGTTGAGCAACTAAAAAAAGAAGGTGTAACCATACTCGACAAAATTGAAACATTTGATTTTGGCAAATTCGTTCACATTGTCGATGTTGAAGGGAATAAAGTGGAATTGTGGGAGCCGAACGATTAAAAGGCACAAATAGTGGACGGACCAGCGAAAAGCCACTCGGCATTTGTAAGCGTGCAAATCGCGTCACTGTTCCGTAAGCACACAAAATTGTTGCTCCAGCGAAAGTGAATTCCGGTATAATTCTTCGATAAAGGCCCTACCCCATTTTGCATAAAAGCCGCTAAAATTTTCAACCCTTTCCTGCAGGCCCTTATTGGGGAATAATGCTGCTTTTATGGCGCTCACCTGACGTTGCTGATCGGTGTATTTTCTTTTTTCGGCCCGGAGCATTTTCTTTTCCAGTTCCTGCA
>DATMHB010000470.1:0-13635 GCA_035555175.1 Flavisolibacter sp.
ATTCCCCCCATTCAGTGTTGCTTCATATAATCGCACGCCCGCCTTGGCAATGGCATCCATAAACCCCGGATAGTCCGTTTTGCCCGCCTGGTTATCGCGTATCGCCTGCACCGTCTGCTGTTCGTTAAATGTGGCAGCGATCTCTCTTGGGGTATGTACCTCTGTATGCAAAATGTTTTCTCCGTCCTTCAACCGGTACAAAATGGTGCTGCTCGCGACTTCAACTGTATAGCTTTGTACGCCGATGTCGATGAGTTTTTTTACGAGCTCGGGATAGCTTTTCGAAGCACCATACGCTTCATGAATGCTCTTTTGAATATCCATATAACAGGAATTTTAAAGCTTGTTGGCAACACCAGGTTCCGAAAAGGGAACGAACTCAAAGAATGAGCCCCATCAGGTATTCATCGTAATAAGGTCCTTCACCATTGAACTGGTAGCTCATTCTCAGCCGGCCTTCGAATTCAAAACCCATCTTGATATACAGTGCGATCGCCGCCCGGTTGCGCAGGTCAACAGTCAATTCAATACGCTTGTATCCTTTTTGTTCAGCATCCTTTTTAATATGCTCCATCATTAACCCTCCAATACCCCTTCCTTTTAAGGCGGGGCTGACAACAAACCCACCCAGGTAAATGGTACGCGCCTGACGATAGGTTTTAGGTATCAACCGGTACGATCCGGCGATGGAGCCGTTCCCTTCGGCAACATACAATGTTTCTGAAGTGAGCAGCCCGGAATAGATCTTTTCAAAACCATCCAGATGCATTTGATCATAAGTGAGGAAGCGGTTGCAGTCGGGATCCATGTACAAATTAAACACTGCTTCAAGATCTGCGGGATTGGCCAGCCGGAAATGCAATCCCATCGCGGCCGTCTGCTTGCTGTTACGTTCCATCCTGCAATAATGTGAGGGTTTCGTTTCGAAAACAAACTTAAATAATTTGTTGGCCCGATGTGGTTTAAAATTTCCCCGCAGTCATTACCGTAGCATTCAAAATTTAAAAACAGAAAGGTGTGAGAGGGTTAAAACCTGAACGGACGGGCAAATAATGATTCCAAAACGGCGGTAAAATATTCCAGTGAGGGCAAGAAGCAAATTTGCTGTGAGCCCTTCATTCGTCAATTTCGAATTTTCACTTTGCGACGTTCCTGCTTTCAATTCTCTTACAAAAGGTTTTGGAACGCCCTCATATTCCGCGCGCGGTTGGCCGGCAGGTGCACACCGCTGAACAAGTCCCCTTTCTTTTGAAGCCTTTCCAGAATTGTGGTCACCGTGAATCTGGCCGGATCCAGCTTCGTGTTCACTTCCTTCCATTCGAGTGGTGCCGATACGGTGGGCAATTTATTCGGCCTGACCGCGTATGGTGCTGCTACAGTATCTGCGAAATCATTCTGGCTCGGGTCGAGGAAAAGCTTATCGCCTCTTTTCTCGATGCGCACTTCTGTGGTGCTGATTGAAGGAACCAGTGAATGAATATTCTCACAAATCTTGATAGCAATTTGCCTTGCCTCCTGGAAATCCAGATCCATACAGGGCAGGTAAAGGTGCATACCGGTCTTGCCTGATGTTTTTGGAAAGGCTACGATGCGCTGGCTGTCGAAAAATTCCTTTGCGGCCCTGGCGCATTCAACCACCTTTGCAAAATCACTATCTGAAGGATCAAGGTCGATGATGATATAATCGGGTTGTTCCGGCGACTGGATCCTTGAAGTCCATGGATTGATATCGATACAGCCCAGATTGACGATGTATTGAAGGGTGGCCTCGTTCTGACACACGAGATAATCAATCACTTTTCTGGCGCCCTCCTTTTTATTTTTCCTTTTTGTGCGGAAGGTCGCTGCCCACGAGGGCTCGTGACCCTCCATGTCTTTAATGTACAACCCGGGCGCATTGGGCCCATTGTGCTTCACATGCAATGACAGCGGTCGGTCTTTTAAATAAGGAAGAATAAATGGACAAATACTGTGATAATACATGAGCAGGTGTGCCTTTGTAAAATCCTTCCACAGCGGCTTTTCGATATTGGTAATTTCCACGCTGTTGCCGTCAAAGTCAAACGTCGTCCTGCTTGTTATTTTTTCGGCCATTATTGTTGGCCAGTTGCTTCCTTTCTTCGAATCCTCCCCTTTTGGAACTACTTTTACTTCTGTTTCTCTCTCTTCTTTATTATAATCGTCAGCGGGCACCTCTGCGATTTCCTTCCGCACCTCTTTTGCCGGCTTGTCTTCTCTGAACCCGAGAAAGATGGCTGGTTTCCTGATCCTCCCGGAGGCGGTCGTCGTAGCATACTTGATCTCACACACCAGTTCCGGTTTCACCCAGTGCGTTGTGGCATCCGTTTCCACGTCGCCTTCAAAGGGAGATGAATCGATCTCCAGTCTTTTCAGCCGGCGCAGCATGTGGGGCATTTCAGCCTCTTTGTATCCGCCGCCGGCATGTCCCGCATAGATCAATTTGCCGTCGTCATAATAACCGAAGAGGAGCGATCTGAATGATCTGCCGCTCGAGGATTCGGTCCATCCGCCGATCACGAATTCCTGTCGGATCTCTGTGGGAATTTTAAGCCAGGACCTGACCCTTTTGCCAGGTTCGTAGATGCTGTGCCTTTGTTTTGCAACGATCCCTTCGAGGCCCAGGTCTTTGACCTGATTGTAAAGAGCGATCCCGTCGTCGAATGCTGCGCTTAGCTTAACAAGCGCATTATCGTGTATAATTTTTTCAAGGATACTGCGTCTTTCCACCAGAGAGGTTTTAAGCAGGCTATATCCTTCCAACCAAAGCAGGTCGAAAACATAATAAACGATCGTGTCACCTTTCTTGTACCGCTGCAGCGCATCAAAATCGGGCTTGCCTTCGTGGTTGAGCACTACAACCTCTCCGTCGATCACAGCGTTGTGAGGTAAATGAGACAAGGCTGCGGCGATCTCGGGATATTTTGCCGTATAATCGAGTCCTTTTCTCGAATATAATTTTACTTTCCGCTTTTCCTTCCTCGAGATGATGCGGTAGCCATCCCATTTCACTTCATAGAGAAAGCCGGGATCGTTGAAGGGCTGTTCTATTCGCGTGGCCTGCATCGGCTCCGTCTCAGTTGCAATGCCGGAACGGACCGCGCCTGATGTGTTGCGGAGAAGCGTCTTTATGTTGTCTGACGTATTTACGGCCGGCTTTCTTCGCCCAACAGATTTTTTTTTGGCGGGAGATGTCCTCATTGTGGACCGAAGCGCTATCGATTGTGTCGCCGTTGGTTGCTCCTTACGTTTTTTCCTACCCTTCTGGATCCTCAAGGCCGGCTGGTTATTACCCTCATAGCTTCGCATATGCAGGGGTTTCAAAAACTACTCCTTTCCCATGGGGTGTCGCGGCAGATTGATCACAAGTTTTCAACAGTGTTGATCACACTGTAATCGCCCTCCACAATTCGTATCAAACTTCCCGCATTGTGTTCTTTGCCGAAAGGAAGAGATCAAAATGAAATAAAATTGATGAGGCAGATGGAATTCCTAAGGTTCAGTTTTTTGAGGATATTATAGCGGTGCACATTGATCGTGTGCTCCGAGATCGACAGCTTCTTCGCAATCTCTTTCGAAGTGTATCCGAACTGGATGAGGCTTGCCACATTCATCTCTTTATGTGTAAGGGCATCCAGTTTTTTTAATTTTTCTTCTGCCAGTCTGTCGAATGTGATGCGGCCTTCGAGCGCAGCACTAATGAACCGCTCTCCCTTGTGCACTTTAATAATGGCTTTGAACAATTCATCCCGGCGGGCTTCTTT
Organism: Flavisolibacter sp.; assembly: GCA_035555175.1. GTDB lineage: Bacteria > Bacteroidota > Bacteroidia > Chitinophagales > Chitinophagaceae > Flavisolibacter. The sequence continues at coordinate 3,783 of DATMHB010000470.1, forward strand.
GGTTATAAAGCCAAGCGCGCCCAGCCCAATCATCTTTGCCGTCTGTTCATCGCTGGCGCTGGGTGTCATCGCTATGACGGATGTACGCGGCGAATCGAAGCGGATCAATTTCAGTATGGAGACAGTATTCAGATCAGGAAGGTTCGTATCCACCAGAAGAATATCCGGCTGAAGCGCGAGCCCCTGTTGCACGAGAAGATCGCCGGTTCCCGCCTCGCCTACCACTTTAAATTTGCTCTCTGCATCCAGCACCTGGATGAGTCCCTGCCTCAATAACAATTGAGTTTCTGCAATGACAATGCTGATCTTATTCATAGGAGCAATTAAAGCTTTGATCGTTTTGGTTATTTTTTTATCATTCTGGCCGTGGCGCGTTCACCTGAACTGGCAATTTCCAGAATATACATGCCGGCGGGGATCTTTGCATCCAGGGGCATTGAGATAATATTGTTTCCTGATCTTACAGGAACGGAGGTCTCGAAGATCTTTCCGCCACTTGTATTATATATGACAGCCTTGGCTGTAGTTGAAGTCTGAGCCGTGTATTGAAGATTGACCGCCGCCCCCACCGGGTTTTCAAGTATGGATAGTTTACCTGAAGCATTTCCTTCCCTGTCCTTCAGCACAATGATCTTCGAAAGCTTTTCCGAAAAGTTTTTGTTCACCATTTTCAACCTGTAGTACACCGTTCCAGTAAACATTGCCTGCTCTTTATAACTGTACGACTCAAGTCCTTCCTTTGCGGTAACAGGAATGTATGCGGCCAGGGTAAATTGGATGCCATCGAAACTTCTCTGCAGTTCGAAATGATCACCTGTTTCATTTTCGCCGGTGGTCCAGTGCAGCTCAGGCCTGTTATTGTTCATGCTGCCCGAGAAGCTGATGAGCGACAGCGGCAGCGGACACGTAAAAGTAGACGGTGTAAGAAATGCATTCATGTACATCCTCAAGCCATTGTTGGTTAGCGCGCTTGGGGCTACAGCCAGGTAATCGTGACAGCCAATGTAAAATACCATTCCGCCGGACGAGGTCAATTTTGAAACGCTGGCAACAATGTTGGTCGTGAACGCACCTGAGCCTGTTGCATGGTTGTGATAATTATTGATGCCAACGCCCGACAACTGCCAGTTTTGAACGACGGATTGTCCGTCATAGCCAAAATATGCGCCTTCAAATTGCGAGTAGCTGAGGTCGGGATTCGGATACAGGAGTGTAGGCCCGATGTTGGTATTCGCTACAGTAACACCGCTTGTTGTTTGAAATCGACCGTATGCATTGTTCTCATAATTGGAAACGGCTGCGCACTGCGCAAGAAAGTTGCCCCCCAGCAAAACAAATTTTTTGATATGCGCGATGGCGGTATCAACAAGAGGGCCGGTGTTCGTATTGTGCGGCTCCGATGCAAATGAAAAGCAGTTGGTGAGGTTGTCGCCGGCCGACAATGCATAATTCTGCGTGGGGATACCGGCGGCTACCATATAACCGACGTGTATATTTTGATTACCGCCATCGGTGAGGATGGCGCCCTTCGGTGCAACTACCGTATATCTAACGTCCACATTGACGTTATTCGTCGTTACATAAACATTTGGCCTGTCTGCTCCTGTCAAACCGTATAGAGCATAATAAGCATTGATCAAAACGCCGACACCGGTCGTATCCTGCTGGAAGATGACAAAGGGTCCGGCCTTGAAATTCCTTGTGATGCCGGTGGCAGTTGTTGTGGGCTTTGACAGATCGGAGGCAACGGTAAAATCGATGCCATCCTTCGCTTTGCCCGACTTGATGACCCATCTGATGCGCACTCTTTTATTCAGCAAAGACACGACAAGGCCGTAGGCTTTTAAATTGAACAGTCCCGCAGAATTCAATTGATAAGTATTGTCCATCGGGATCACGAGGCTTCCTTTCGGAAGGTTCATAACATTCGAAGGGGGATTGGGAAGGTCCTGGGATCTCGCTTCAAAAATTGTGAGCAGCCAGAAGACAGCTGTGCATGCTATGGTTTTCATAAGTCGGATATCGGTTTGAATCTTACTATTGGGCTAAGTGAATTCCTTTAGTATCTTCCTGCAAACCTAATAAGTGTTTTTCTCTATTGCAAGTAGAACTACCAGCTTTTTTATGCGTAAGATTACGGCTGTGCTATACCGTTGATAAACAGGCCGCTGTTGCTTCGTTATGAATAACAAAAAGCTCGTATACCGATTCCGTCGATGATCCTGCACGCTTCTGATACATGCAATGTGATTTATTTTGAAACAAGATTTGACGCGCGCACGCCCGAGGCAAATGGAATAGAGGGCTGATAGCGCGATCTGCGAAAACAAGAATTTCAGCAACACCATAATATATGGCTGTGAACTTTTGGTTGCTGTTATGTACAAGTGACTAAAAAATGGAGCGCAGATAAATTGATCATCGTATTTACTACCGCAATGCATGCGGAAATCTACGCGTATATTAACTGTTTATAATTAATTAACAGAATGACCTTCCTTTAAAAAAAATTCCGCTGTAATATTGCACCGCCAACCGGAACGATAGCAAGCGTTATCCTTCCGGTGTTGAAACAAAACCTATGAAACAACCGAACCGTCTTTCAGCTGCTGATTGCTGCATCCCCGCAGGGCAGAGCATTTTTCTGAAATTCAATTCTGGTCTGTTCTCAAACTCTTTTTCATCATTGAAGAAGCAAGCATGTAATTTTAAACCATTCAATATTTAAAAAAACCAACTATGAAACGCCTCATTTTAGTGTTGACCCTTTCGCTTTCCTTTATTTCTTTTTCGAGCTTTGCAAAAGAAATTGATGTCAATACATCGGTGCTCGAATCTTTCAACAGCACTTTTAAGAATGCGACCGAAGTAAGCTGGACAACTGTTGATAGTTATTACAAGGCCAACTTTGCTTTTAACGGACAGTACATTTCTGCTTTTTATGACGCTGAAGGTCATATGGTAGCCATTTCAAGGAACATCACTACCGGCCAGCTGCCACTCGGTTTACAGTTTGCGCTGAAAAAAGATTATTCGAACTTGTGGATCAGCGATCTTTTCGAGATCAGTGGAGACGAAGGCACGTATTATTGCATTACGCTGGAGACGGGCGATACAAAGATCATCCTCAAATCGATCGGCTCTTCTACCTGGACGGTATTTAAGAAGGCCAGCAAATAAAATTCTGCGGCAGGTTCTTACCCTTTCCTGTCATAAGATGATGGTCCCCCGGCAACGTGGGGCCATTTTTTTTGCAACGGCTGAAGGCAAAGAGAAAAGGAGTACAAAAAACAGCTTGGCCTGGAGACATTCGCGGCATTTTAGGAGATTTTTCTTTGGATAGGAATGGGGAATCGACAAAGCAGAACGCGTAAGAAGTAGCCGGAAAATCCGGTTTCTTTTCCCCAACTCCTCTTGGGGGCCGCCCCCCCGAATTAAAATTACAGCGGTCGGCTTAATTGACCATGTGAATTTTCTGCTGAGAAAAAGGAAAATTCTTATTGAAATATTGAAACTCCGGTTATGCCCGATAGTTTTTCGCGACCGGCCAACACGCAAAACTGTGAACACCTCCTGAAGGGCAAAGGAAAACAATTTGCGCACTTTCCGCGCCTTTCGCTTCTTCCAACGGCTTTGGATTTATCAGCACGTGACAACAGGATTAACAGACTCGCTCGCATTAACATCAGCCACCCGATCCCGCCTTTCCATTGCGATGAATTATGAACGCTGTCCTTCTGCTTTGATTTTTAAAAGCCTCTTTTCGATATTCAATTTATATTTGGTTTCCCCGGCCCAATGCCGCCGGCTGATAGAAATGCGCGATACCGCGCCGGAATTATTTGCATGAAACAAAAGACCACGTCCGCACCGCCGGATGAAACGCCGCTCAATCAAAAGCTGAAGACGCTTTCGCAACAAATGGAGGGAGAACTATTTTACGACCGCACAATGCGGACCCTCTACGCCACTGACGCATCGGCCTACCGGGAAATGCCACTCGCCGTGGCACTGCCTAAAACAAGCGACGACATAAAAAGGCTCATTCATTTTGCACGTTCTGAAAAAACGGGGCTCATACCAAGAGCGGCAGGTACCTCGCTGGCCGGCCAGGTGGTGGGCAATGGCATTGTGGTGGACGTATCAAAGCATTTCACGCGCATCCTCGAACTCAACCAGGATGAACGCTGGGTGAAAGTGCAGCCGGGTGTGGTACGCGATGAGCTGAATCTTTTTCTGAAACCACATGGACTTTTCTTTGGTCCCGAAACTTCTACCGCCAACCGCGCCATGATCGGCGGCATGGTGGGAAATAATTCGTGCGGCTCAAATTCAATTATTTATAGGAGCACCAGAGAACATTTGCTGGAAGTGAAAGCCTTGCTGAGCGATGGGTCTGAAGCTGTATTCAAAGCGCTCGACCTCGAAGCTTTTCACAATAAGTGCGAAGGCAGCAGTTTTGAATCGGCGATATACAAAAAAGTCCGTAGCCTGCTCAGCAATTATGAAACACAGGAAGAGATCAGAAGAGAATTCCCAAAGAAAACTGTGGAGCGGAGAAATACGGGCTATGCGGTCGACATCCTGCTGGACACCGCACCTTTTACCGCCGGTGGTGAAGATTTTAATTTCTGCCGGCTCATTGCCGGATCAGAAGGTACGCTGGCCCTGATCACGGAGATCAAGTTGAATGTAGTGCCTCTTCCCCCCAGGGAGACAGGTTTGCTTTGTGTTCATTTTAATTCGATCGACGAATCTTTGCGTGCCAACCTGATTGCCTTAAAATACAGGCCGAGCGCCAGTGAGCTGATCGACCATTACATACTGGATTGCACCAGAGACAATATCGAGCAAAGCAGGAACCGCTTCTTTGTACTCGGCGACCCCGGCGCCATTCTCGTCATCGAATTTGTAAGGGAATCAAGAGAAGAAATTATCGGCATTGCCGCAAAAGTGGAGGCCGAAATGAAAGCCGCGGGCCTGGGTTATCATTTCCCTTTATTGTTTGGTGAAGACACGAAGCGCATATGGACTTTAAGAAAAGCCGGCCTTGGGCTGCTCAGTAATTTGCCTGGTGATGAAAAGGCCGTGCCTGTGATCGAAGATACGGCCGTTGACGTGAACGATCTCCCGCAATACATAGCCGACTTTAACCGGATACTGGAAAAATACAATCTCTATTCGGTGCACTATGCACACGCCGGTTCCGGCGAATTGCACCTGCGGCCGATCATCAATCTGAAAACCGAAGAAGGCAACCGCTTATTCCGCCTCATTGCAGAAGAAATTGCAGGCCTTGTAAAAAAATATAAAGGCTCGCTGAGCGGTGAGCACGGCGACGGCCGGCTGAGGGGAGAATTCATAAGACAGATGGTGGGAGAAAAAAATTACCAGCTTCTTAAAGAGATCAAGCGCACATGGGATCCTGACCATATTTTCAACCCGAATAAGATCGTAGATACGCCACCGATGAATACGATGTTGCGTTATGAGCCCGGCCAGAAAACACCACCGTTCAAAACTGTTTTTAGATTTTATAACCAGGATATCCTCCAGCACGCAGAACAGTGCAATGGCTCAGGCGATTGTCGCAAGACCCAATTATCCGGAGGCACGATGTGCCCGTCCTATATGGCCACACGGAACGAAAAAGATACCACAAGAGCGAGGGCCAATATCCTCCGTGAATTCCTCACCCATTCAGATAAGATCAACCGTTTTGATCACAAGGAGATCCATGAAGTGATGGACCTGTGCCTGAGTTGCAAGGCCTGTAAGTCTGAATGTCCCTCCAATGTAGATATGGCGAAACTCAAGGCCGAATGGCTCCAGCATTATTATGATGCGAACGGTACGCCGCTCAGGTCAAAGATCATCGCCCGATTCAGCAGCAGCGCCAGGATCGGATCGATAGCGCCACGTTTGTATAATTTCATGATGACCAATAGATCCGTGAGCCGCATCATAAAGCGCGCATCGGGCTTTGCATTAGAACGCTCCATGCCGACACTGCATGAAACGACATTGAAAAAATGGTTCCGGAAGCAAAAGCATCCCGCCGGCAGCAATGGCAAAGTGTTTCTTTTTTGTGATGAGTTCACGAATTACAATGATACAGGCATCGGCATAAAGACCGTTCAGCTTCTGGAAGCACTGGGCTATGAAGTGGTGATCCCTGACCATATCGAAAGCGGAAGGTCGTGGCTGTCGATAGGCTTTGTGAGGAAGGCAAAGGAAATTGCAAGGAAAAACATTTCGCTCCTATCCCCTCTTGTAAACGCGGCAACACCACTGATCGGCATCGAGCCTTCCGCCATTCTTTGTTTTCGTGATGAATACATTGACCTGGCGGATGATGACCAGCTGGAGAATGCAAAGGAATTGGCAAGACACAGTTTCCTGATCGATGAGTTTATTGCAGCTGAAATCACCAAAGGGAAAATCCGTCCTGAACAATTCACAACTGAAAAAAAAGAAGTGAGGCTGCACGGGCATTGTCAGCAAAAAGCCCTTTCCTCTGTTGCGCAGTCGGCAACGATCATGTCATTGCCTGCCAACTATTCGGTGACGATCATTCCTTCGGGATGCTGCGGCATGGCGGGCTCGTTCGGTTATGAAAGAGAACACTATGAAGTGTCGCAAAAGATCGGAGAACTGGTGTTGCTGCCGGCCGTAAGAAAAGCCGGTTTAAATGATATCATTGCCGCGCCGGGCACCAGTTGCCGGCATCAGATCAAGGATGGAACCGGGCGTAAAGCACTTCATCCTGTTGAAGTGCTCCATGATGCGCTTTTCAAAAAATGATTCATTACAGATTGTAGATCCATTTTCTGAACTGCGCCGCGGAGAACTGGCTCACGCTGATTTCTTTTTTCTCCCACTCCAATGGAACAAGCTGGATCGTGATGCGGCCCGTTCTGGATGAAGTAAATTCCTTCACGGCATCAACATTGAGGATCGTTTCGCGGTTGACCCTGAAAAAACGGTAAGGGTCCAGCATCTCTTCAAGCATAGTGAGATTTTCTTTGAGCATGTATTTATTCCCGGAAAAATCGACGGCAAAGCTCACCTTCTCAAAATAAAATACAGCGACCGATCGGAGGTTAAGGACGACGTAGGCATTTCCTTTCTTTACAATGATCTTTTTCTTCATGCCTTCCGTCTCCGGCGCGGGCACCGAAAATAATTCTTCGAGGCGTTCTTTGCCGAGCGGCTGATCATCGGGATCTTCGTTGTTGAACCCTGGTTGCAATAGTTCGTTCATGATCGTAGATTTTGGCTGCCGGTGTAGGATCAACTACCGGCCATACAAATCTATATCGTATTAACTATGAGTAGTGATCATTGTTTTCATGATGTTCATGAATAAAATTGATCGAAGCAATGGATGCAAACAAAGATTTGCGGCTGCGTGCGCGCGCAGACATAAAGAACGCGGAGCAGGTGAAAACGAAGCAGTCGAATCAATAATCAAAGCTGCGCCTTCCTGTCTGCAGAATCGTGTTCATGCCCTCGCCATTCGTCGCATGGAAAGCTCCTCAGATGATTTAAGATGCCGGGAAAGGTTTCTGATGAAGGCGTTCATATAGGGCGGCAACACCCTGTTCTTGAGCACCGCGGCATACCACGTGCGTTTGATGCCCGATCTTGTGATGGAAATGGCGGACAGTTCTCCGCTCCTGATGTGCGGACTTACGACCCAATGCGGCAAAACGGCAACGCCCATACCGGCTTTTACCATTTGAATGATCGCTTCTGTCAGAGAGATCTTGTACACCTTCTTAGGTCCCTTGGCTGGGAACAGTTTTGCAAACACGGTACTTACCTCATTGGGAATATTATACATGATGTAATTCTCGTCGATAAATTTTTCTTCGCTCACCCATTTCAATTTTGCCCAGGGGTGATCGTTGGGGACAATGGCCATGAACTCATCACGGAAGAGTGATGTATACGCAAGCCTGGGATTGAAATTATCTTCAACTATGCCGATGTCAATTTTGTTTTCCAAGAGCGAGTTGACAGAATTATACGTCGCCTCCGGATTGATCTGGATATCTACCTTGGGATAAATATGTTTGAATTCGGTGAGAAATCCGGAAAGCCAGTGATACGATGTATAGCATTCTGTGCTGATGCGGATCTCGCCGGCGTTCTTCTCGGTAAGGAACTGCACCTGTTTTGTTGTTTGCTCAAGCTCCGATACGATCCGCTCGCTCGCTTCAAGGATGATCTTTCCGGTCTGTGTAAGCAGCATTTGCTTTTTCTGCCGGATAAAGATCTGTGTATTGAAAAAGTCTTCGATCTCTTTTAATTGATGGCTCAAGGCAGACTGAGAAAGATACAGGCAGGCGGCCGCCTTGGTAAGATTGCCCTGGCGGGCCACCTCACGGATCATTTTTAAATGGCGTAGTTCCATATGAGGCTTGCTAATGTTTGAATCAGCTTCCATTCAAAATTATAATATTAAGCCAGCCCTGGCTAACCGCTCACAACATCAGGTTCCTATCCATCATGAAATCCTGCGCCCGGCATCCGAATTAAGCGTATGCATGAATCTTATTCAGAATAATGATGAAGAAATTTCAGCAATAAAAAGCCGTCTCCAACGGACGGCTCAAACGAGTTCGCCTAGAGGAGCGGTTCCACTCTCCTTTCAGTTCTCGACGCGCGCGCAGGTACATTGAATGTTTCACCTATAAAGAGCAGGCGGTCGATGGAATGGAGATCCCCGGCGTCATAATATTTTCCGGCCCATCTGCCTGAATCATAGAGATAATATGGACCGGTACGATTTTCCGCATCGGGCGATTTTGCGATATGTTTATTCCTGAAATGAAAATGGTCCACCAACGCTATGGCTTCGATAGCAAAAACGGTAGCTATATCCGTGTCGTGCACTTCAATTAGATTGTCGCCATTTTGCTCTTCACCGCCCAATGCAAGATTGGACGAGCCGAACCACACAACAGGATCTTCACCATTAAAATCGGAAACAACGAATTTGTGGTGCACCTGGTGACCGATGCCTATAGATGCTTCCTCGTCGAAGGGGGGCGGCAGAAATGTTTTTCCCGGCTTTCCGGTTACGCGCAACCCTTCGGTAAATGTCGGCTTGTATAAGGTAAGTTCATTCGTTGATTCCGTTATGCCCGCGGTAAAAATGTCGGTGCGTTTGTGCAGTTTGATGAGAGCAGGCGCAACCGGCCCCTTGGCTTTTTCATCAGTCTCCATAACCGCAAAGAACACGCTGCTTTTAGCCTTGGCTATCTTTTCCACCAGCTTGTCAAGAATTTGTTTCGCCAATACATTGTCATGCGGCGCAAAAGAAACATTCATGGGGGGTAAACCGCTGTTTTCAAATACGAATGATTTTTTTGAATTCCTGGAATCAACAAAGGCTGCGTGTGATACATCATCCGTCCATGCTTCATCAAATACTTCACTGTATTTCTGTGCCACATGCTGGTCATTGAACACCACAACATGATTAGAGTTGACATACATGCCTGTAACCGAGAAATTAGTAGATCCGCTCAGAACGGTCTGCGCATCGTTACCTTTCTTCAGAATAAAGACCTTATTGTGCTGGTAGCGACCGAACTTTCCGCGCTTGATGGCTGAACCGTTTACCGCTGCAGCCACAAACTCTTTTTCGAATTCATCTTCCGGCTTCAACCCTTGCGCATCATGATGGAGGGCCGCAAAATCGAGGATGATCCTGATCCTGCCCTCCTTTGCGAGGGAAAGAAAGCTTTTCATGATGTCGGGCTCATTCAGGTCATAAGCAAATACATCAAGGCTCAACGCGTCATCTTCCATCACTTTTTGCAACAATGCGAATATTTTGTCC
>DATMHB010000471.1:0-3264 GCA_035555175.1 Flavisolibacter sp.
ACAAGCACGTGGCAGACAATGTGGTGGAAGTTTCGCGCGGTAATCCGCTTGCGCGCAAGGTCCAGGTTTTTTTGCAGGGCGGTCAGCCAGGCATCAATGAGCTGAGCAGTCTTTTAATGGATATCGTAAAGAATGCATCACCCCGGTCAAACGAAGCCAAACCATTAAAGCATGAGCAGGCACAAGATCTTGTACAAAGCTGTGTAGGTTATTACCTGGACAAGATAATTTTTGAAGATGATCCGGAAAATATCACAGAACTCAAAACGCTGATGGAAAAATTGCGGGCGGCAAAGATCGACATGCAGCACATTTATAATTACTGGGACGCAGCGGAAGCGAAAAAATATGAAAAGAAACTCAACACAAGGGCCGTAAAAGAGTTGCTTGTTGGAAAATCCAAAAGGAAATGAACCACATCATCAAAATCCAGGTGTTGGACCTGTTGGTGGATAGGGAATTGAATGCATTCGGCGTTCAGCAGGAGATCAGTGCTTTTTACTGGGACTATATTGTGTCTGTAATTGAAAATGTATTCACTGAGCTGTCGAACGAAGATGAAGTGATCATCGTCGACAGGCTTGAGATCGACCTTGGCACCTTTAGTGAAATTGCACTGCGGCATAGGGATGAAAGAGAACGGTTGCTCTTGGTGATCACCGCTCAATTGTACGAGAAAATCAGGCTGGGCAGTGAAACGGCCAGACAGATGAAGAGAAGGCCGCAAATACTGAATGTTTTTCATCAGTGGATCTTTTACATGGAACACGGATGCCTGCCTTGGAATGTTGCAGCTACTTCCGCTGGCTGGTATCAACAGGTGTTGGAATCGATAGCATCTGAATACGAAAGTGCCCAGGCGCTGAGGGAACTGATCATCCATAAGCAAGATGCCCGTAACAGGATCATATGGCAGCATGACGAAATATTTCTTACACATATCGTGGAATTGCTTACGGCAAGGAACCATAGCGAGCTTGTTCGATACATTTCAGAATTGCTCAGGATGCACGTCCTTGCAGCAGAGAAGGCAAATCAGCCTGCCGCAATTCAAGGGCGCGATTTTGAAACTTCCATCTGGCAAAAAGTGCTGGTGCTTGCGGCAGGGTCGCCCGGCACGCTTACTTCAAGTGAGATAATTGAATACCTCCTGACCATTTTGTTCGCAAATAATCAGCTCCGGGAAATGGTGCGTGTGAGGAACGTGATGGATCAGCTGCCTTTACTGTATCCGCTGTTAATGAAACCTGCACAAAAACGAAAGAGCACAGAGGAAAACGGATTGAAGGCCGACCAGCCAGGAGAAAGCATTGACGCGGCAACACCGCAGGGGCCGGCTGAAATTGATAGATCGCCATTGATCATTGGAAATACAGAAGAAGAAAAATTGATCCGGCCGGAAAATATCATCGCGGAAAAAAAGGAAGAGGACGGCCCGCCGGCGTCTTCGATAGAAACGATCGAAGAAGGGACTTATCAATTGAACAGCGGGCTTGTATTGCTGCACCCCTTTATTGTTCCATTTTTCCATAACCTGGGGCTGCTGGCTGCCGGAAAATTTATCGACGTACAGCACCGGCAAAAGGCTTTGTACCTGTTGCATTATCTGGCAACCGGCAGAACGGCGGCGGAAGAACATGAGCTCGTGATCGCAAAAATTTTGTGTGCCTATCCGCTGCACGAACCGGTAGATGGCCGATTGCAACTAAAGTCCGATGAATTAAAAGAAGGAGATCTGCTGTTGGAAGAGGTGGTTGCGCAGTGGCAAATTTTAAAAAATACTTCTCCTGCAGGTTTGCGCGAAGGATTTCTTCAACGCAACGGCAAACTTTTTTCCAAACAGGAACACCTTTGTCTGCAACTGGAAACGAGTTCTATTGATGTGCTGCTCGACTACCTCCCGTGGAATTTGTCGGTAGTAAAATTGCCCTGGATGAAGAAACATTTGACGATTGAATGGAGGTAAAATAAATATTATGCAATGAAATTATGAAGGCTGCTGAAACCAGGACAGCGGCAACGCCCGCCAGGAAAAGCACTGCCTTGTCAAAAGGCGGTGAGGGCGATTTTTTTTCCTCCGATGTGCAGGACCGTCCTTTCTTTCCCCGTTCAGGATCCAAAACCTCCATCCAACGCCGGCTCACAGTAGGGCCGTCCAATGACCCTTACGAACGTGAGGCTGATGCAATGGCAGGAAAGGTGGTGCAAAAACTAAGCAAGGGTGATACTGTTGAACGCAGTAGTGAACTGTCGGTGCAGAAAAAGACGAATGGCTGCGTTACAAGCGGCGTTCTTGTTCAAAACAAGTGTGCGGCTTGCGAGCAGGAAGAAAAACAGCAGATGAAGGAAGATCCGGAAGTCCATTCTGAACCGCTTCAGCGTAAGCCCATTTTTGAAAGCAATGCGGAACCGCCCGATGATGATAAGCATGTGCAGCGTCATTGTGAAAATTGTGGTGGCGAAACGTCGAATACGGACCTGGAACATCGCTTAAGTGCATCAAAGGGATCGGGCCAACCGCTGTCACCATCAACGCGCATTTCCATGGAGTCTGCATTTGGTGCCGACTTCAGCCATGTGCGGGTGCACACGGGCAAAGAAGCCGACAGCATGAGCAACGACCTGAATGCACAGGCATTTACAACCGGCAATGATATTTATTTCAGTGAAGGCAAGTACGATACGGGATCGAAAGAAGGCACAGGACTTCTTGCACATGAACTGACACATACTATTCAGCAGGGTGCAAGTGTACAGCGCAAACCGGTCTCGCCGGTAAGCATCGGTTATGCCGGAGACTATTCAATTCCTTCGGGCGACCCGTTGGTGCAGCGTGAGGAAAAAAGCTGGGCCGGTGCTGCATGGGATGCGACTGTTGGACGGGCCGGAGATGCGGCGCTCGATTTCATGCTCGATCAATTAAAGACACTGGCGCCGGGACTGATCACATTCCTCGAAGAGATCAAGCGCGTTGGTGTTGTGAATTATTTTAAGAATAAGCTGATGCAGGCCGTGAATGGCATCTTTGATGGACTGCAAAATAATTCGGGTCTTATTTCTACCATCTTCCCGCAATTTGGTGAACTGTTGGCAAGAGCCCGCGTGATCATCAATGCACTGGCGGCCGGAGATTGCAAGCCTTTGTTCGCTGCCATGAACGAATTGAAGGAACTCGTTACTACGCTCGCCGGTGAAGCATTGGATGCCATTGTAGATTTCTTCCAGCCGGCCGTTGATTTCTTCAGTGAGTTATGGAATTCTTTC
>DATMHB010000472.1:0-2184 GCA_035555175.1 Flavisolibacter sp.
AAACGCCAACTAAGTCAAGCTTTGTGATCGGGCTGCCGCATTTGCTTCACCGTCTTTGTACTTCCATCGTGGCTCCATCCCGGCGGTTGAATAAAATAATTCACAGCATTTTTTATTGAACCACTTTTTCTTGCCGCAGTAAAAAGTTCGCCCCAGGTTTTTAGTGCGATCACCACCGGATTGAACGAATCGATATTTTTCGTGAGCCCGTAATGCGGCCTTTCCTGTTCGCGTTGAAACGTGCCGAACAACCGGTCCCATATTATAAGAATGCCTCCGTGGTTCCGGTCGAGATATTTAAGATCCGTCCCATGGTGTACCCGGTGGTGCGAAGGCGTGTTCAAAAAATATTCGAGGGGGCGTGGAAGCTTCCCGATCGTTTCGGTGTGTATCCAGAACTGATAGATCAAGCTCACCTGCTGCATGAACAGTATCCATACCGGATGAAACCTATCAGGGGCATCCATGCCCAGAAAAGAAAGGACCCCGTTGCATTGCCTGTCCAGGTTTGTCTCAATGCTGCAGCCAGGTTATAATGTTGCGAAGAATGATGCACTACGTGTGAAGCCCAGAACCAATTGATGTGATGTGCTGACCGGTGAAACCAGTAATAAGAAAGATCATCGGCGAAAAACAGCAGTACCCAATACCACCAGCTGCCCGCATTCAGGTCAAAAAGCCTGTACCGATACAATAAGGTGAATAGCCCGAAGATCATGGCTTTGGTGCCAAATCCAACCACGACATTTCCGATGCCGAGTCCGAGGCTTCCCCAGGTATCGCGGGTTTCATACAGTTGCCTGTTTTCACGGTACGAGAACCAGGCTTCGATTGCCAACAGCAGCACAAAACCCGGAATGGCATAATAAAGAAGGACGGGAGGCATAGCCAAATTTACTTTTTTCCCCGATGCATGCAGGGTCTAAATAAATATAGGCATGACTTAAGTAAATCCGAAAGAAATAACGAATATCAGTGCAGGGCAGAAATAAAAAGTCCCCCGCATAAGCAGAAGCGGGGGAACCTTTTTTTGTCTCTCACAAAGCAGAACTATCTTAAACGTAATGTGTTCGCTGGATTGATTTTAGACGCAGTCAGATGTATAGACTGTTCCGTTTTCGGTTTCGCTGCATCACGTTGAACATTATTTTTTGTATGGAAGATGGCAGCGAGGGTAGGAGCGATAACCAGCGACACGATCGACATCAGCTTGATCAGGATGTTCATCGAAGGGCCGGAGGTGTCCTTGAAAGGATCGCCTACTGTATCACCCGTTACCGATGCCTTATGAGGATCGGATCCCTTGAAATGCTTTTGCCCATTGATCTCAACACCTTTTTCAAAGCTCTTCTTTGCGTTGTCCCATGCACCGCCCGCATTGTTCTGGAACATGCCCATCAATACGCCGCTGACAGTGGCGCCCGCGAGGAAACCACCGAGCGCTTCCGGTCCGAGTGTAAATCCAATGACGAGTGGGGCAATGATCGCGATCGCGCCAGGGAGCATCATTTTTTTGATCGAGGCCTCGGTAGAGATCGCTACGCATTTATCGTACTCAGGTTTTCCTTTTCCTTCCATAATACCGGGGATCTCTCTGAACTGCCGGCGTACTTCCTCCACCATACTCATAGCAGCCTGGCCCACGGCCCTGATGGCGAGCGATGAGAAGATAAATGGGATCATGCCACCAACAAACAAGGAGGCCAATACATCGGCCTTGTAGATATCGATGCCTCTGATGCCCACCACACCGACGAAGGCAGCGAACAGTGCGAGAGCCGTTAGTGCTGCAGACGCAATGGCAAATCCTTTACCTGTAGCGGCAGTAGTATTACCAACAGCATCGAGTGTATCGGTCTTTTCACGAACTTCTTTGGGCAATTCACTCATCTCGGCAATACCGCCGGCATTATCTGCAATGGGACCAAAAGCATCAATGGCCAATTGCATGGCGGTGGTGGCCATCATACCGGCAGCTGCAATAGCTACACCATATAATCCTGCAAATGCATAAGAACCATAAATACCGCCCGCCAATACCAGGATCGGTAAAAAGGTAGATTCCATTCCTACGGCAAGACCCCCGATCACATTAGTGGCGTGCCCTGTGCCGGATTGGCGTACGATTGAAAGCACCGGGCGCTTGCCCATGGCCGTATAAAATTCAGTGATGATGCTCATGAG
>DATMHB010000473.1:0-2151 GCA_035555175.1 Flavisolibacter sp.
AGGGCCCCGCTCAGGGGTCGAGCCAAACCAAACAATTGAAAACGTAATTACCTTCCTGACATCCCCACGGATCTCTATCAACCTCCTCTATGCCTCAACGATAAACCGATCGGTCAATGTTTTACCCCGATCCAAACGCCGCCCCCCGGTTTTTAAACACCCGACAAAAACCCGCTTTCCACCATACGTTCTGCGCCTTGTAAGCTTGTTAATTAAAGAAAACAAATACCAATCAGATTTAGTTTCCTGCATACAACAAAAAGATAGCCGGCCGCTTGTGTAATTCGGGCATGCAGCTTTTCCACTCCTTCACCGTCTTCGTGCGGATCGTTTCAGTATCGGCAGTCAGGTCTACGGCTACGCAGATCTTCGTTTGGGGATGACAGGTCTTCACAAGTGTTTCCAGCAACTGGTTGTTGCGGTACGGCGTTTCGATAAAGATCTCTGTGCAATTCTTTTGTCTTGATTCCGACTCGAGATCCCTTATCGCTTTTATTCTTTGTGAAGCATCGATAGGCAGGTAACCTGAAAAGCGGAACTGCTGTCCGTTCATCCCGCTTGCCATCAACGCCAGCAGAATGGAGTTCGGACCGACGAGCGGTTTTATGGGACAGTTCATCTGTTGCGCAATAGCAGCAAGGAATTGGCCGGGATCGGCTACCCCTGGACAGCCCGCTTCGCTCAGGATGCCGATCTTTTTTCCTTCGTTGATCTTTTGCTTAAAAGCCGCCGCAACTGCTTCGCCGTCTTCTTTCATATTGAACCATTCATAGTGGTCGATCACGATCTCTTTCGACAGTGATTTCAGAAATCTTCTGGCGGTTCTTTCCTCTTCCGCAAAAATGACCGAACAATCATTTATGGCATCCAGAATATAGGCGGGCAAACAATTCTTTTGTCCTTCTGCCAGCACGGTTGGTATCAGGTAAAGCAGCGCTGACATCAGGTATTTTTTATACGGTGTAAGCTCAGTGTCGCCGCCACAACCGCATAAGCCGGCGCCAGCACCCAGCCAATGATAATGAGACCGTGCATGAGATAAAATATAAGACCGTTCCCGATAGCCAAACCTTTGTGCCGGCTGATAAATTCAACCGAGGCGCCGGCGGAGAGCTTGTTGCGCTCGCAGCTGTAATCCATCATGGAGAATCCATAATAATAGCATTCGATGAAGAGCGCGATCAATGGCGTGATCCATCCGATAACGGGAATGAGCGACAGAAAGAACAGTACGACCACATACACGGTTTGCCACACGGTGTTCCGTACAGCGAGCTTGCTGCCGCGCCATGCGTCCTTTGCCATTTGTGCAAAAGTCAGGGGTTCATCCTTTCCTTCAATGATAGTGGTTGTCTTTTCGCTTAGATATGCAAAGACGGGAGAACCGATGATGAGAAAGAGATATTTGAAGAGGGAAAAATAAAAAAAGGTCATGACCAGCCGCAGCATTATATTGATCATCATAAAAAGAAAGCTCAGAAATTCGTTACGCTCCTTCTGCAGCCATGATACCAGTCCTGTTTTTTCGCTCAGCCAGCTAACCGCGTTGCCAGATGAGATCCAGAAGAAATAGATGCCTGCAATAAAAAGTAAAGTGTAGATAATTCCGGGGATCAGTATCCATTTCCAGAGGTTGTGCTTACGAATGAATTGATGTGCGTCTGAATAGGACTGTATGGCTATGATGATTTCTTTAAGCAAATAGTAGATTTGACGGTAAATATATTCAAATCAGCTACACCCTCAAACCCATTGGTCTCCATGAAGAAACTCCCTTTGTCATTTTACCTGCAGGATGATGTTGTGAAGATTGCAAAAGACCTGCTAGGAAAGGTACTGGTAACGAACTGGAACAATGAATATACTTCGGGCCGGATCGTTGAAACCGAGGCGTATGCGGGCAGTACCGACAGGGCTTCGCATGCATCAAAAGGACGAACATCAAGGACCGAAGTTATGTTCGGGGAAGGGGGCACCGCCTATGTTTATCTGTGCTATGGCATTCACCAGATGTTCAATATTGTGACCAATAAGGCAGGCATTCCGCATGCGGTACTGGTGCGTGCCGTTGAGCCCATTGATGGTATTGATATCATGCTGCGGCGTACCGGAAAGAAAAAGGCGGATGAGCGTGTTGCCAGTGGTCCCGGC
>DATMHB010000474.1:0-2512 GCA_035555175.1 Flavisolibacter sp.
CTGGTCCAAGTTCTGTCAATTGTAGTCGGTTCGACAAAATTTCACAGAATTTCAAAAATAATTTGCGAAACCGAATAGTTGCGCATATATTTGCAACCGATTGGCTTCGCAAACAAAAAATGATCAGTATGAGGCGAGACATTTTCCAGGCAATAGCAGACCCTACAAGGCGGGCCATTATAGCACTAATTGCCTTTCAGGCAATGACACCGAACGCCATTGCCGAGAACTTCAACACCACCCGGCAATCTGTTTCCAAGCACCTTCGCATTCTTGCAGAGTGCGAACTGGTAAAACAAGAGCAACAGGGCCGCGAAATTTACTATTCACTTGAAATTGAAAAAATGAAGGAGATCGACAAATGGTTGGATCAATTCAGAAAGATCTGGGAAACCCGGTTCAATCAATTGGACAAAGTATTGTCAAGCATGAAAAAACGGAAAAGCTAAAAAAAGCCGCCGCGGTGTTGACCTTGCAATTTTTGCCAAAACATAGTATGCAAATAGAAGTATTCAAGACCGATGTCAATACAAAAGAAAACGCAGATATGGTTATCAATCTTATTAAGAGAATACTGCCTGTGGCTAAAATAAATTTCGATTTGGAAGACTGTGACAAAATACTCCGTATCGAGGGAAAGGAAATCCAGGCGCAGTCAATTTCAAACCTGCTGCTGGATTTAGGCTTTACCTGTATTGCTTTAGACTAATAAAACGATTAAAACATGATAAACAATCCTCTATTTGATTTCACCGTTGACAAAGCAACGAAAACAGTGTTCATAACAAGACAATTTGATGCTGATCTTTCGCTGGTATGGGATGCATTTACCAAACAGGAACTTCTTGACCAGTGGTATGCCCCTAAGCCCTGGATATCCAAAACAAAATTTATGGATTTCAAGGTTGGCGGCCGGAGATTTTATGCGATGGTAAGTCCTGAGGGACAGGAAATGTGGTCCATTCAAAAATATACCTCCATTACTCCAAAAACGAATTTCAAGATGTTCAATGCTTTTGCCGACAAAGACGAAAACCCTCAACTACCCGGCTCTGAATGGGATTTGAATTTCGTCGACCAGAACGGCACAACCAAAGTGAACATTACTATTTACAATGAATCTCTTGAGCGTATGGAAAGGATGATGGCGGCAGGCTTCAAGGAAGGCTTTACAGCTACATTGAAGAACCTGGAAAACCTGCTGGCAACTTTGTCCGGGAAATGATTTTAGCTAAATTAATAATCCAGAAAATAGCCTTATGGCACTTATCAATCCTTACATCCACTTCAATGGAAATGCGGAAGAAGCATTTACATTTTACAAATCAGTATTTGGCGGCGAGTTTGCAAAAATTACGCGTTACAAAGACCTGTCAAGCGCCGAATATCCGGTAGCTGAAAGCGATGCAAACAGGCTTATGCACATTGCCCTGCCCGTCGGCAGGAATGTGTTAATGGGTAGCGATGTTTTAGAAATTATGGGACGCGTTACCGAAAACGACAATAGAAATACCATATCGATCAGTGCGGAAAGTCGTGAAGAGGCAGACAGATTATTCAGCGGGCTTTCAGAAGGCGGGAAAATTGAAATGCCAATTGCCGACGGGCCTCTGGGCTCATATTTCGGGATGTTTGCGGACAAATATGGAATTCAGTGGATGGTGCACTTTGATCCAAAAAATCGCGCGCAAAATTGATAACGGTAAACACCAATTGCCGGTTTGCCGAGCAGAATGTTGGCTGCGATGCCGGCGGGCCCGCCTTCTCGTTTGGCACGTCGTGGCAGTTCACATTCATGCTAACACGATTACACTAATCTGTTTTCAAACTTTTTGCAGGGTTGGCTATTGCTGCCCTGATCGATTGAAAACTTACAGTCATGACCGTTACCATGAGCGCTGAAATACCGGCTGTTAGAAACACAAACGGATCTATTGCCACCCTGTAATTGTATTGCTGCAACCACTGATGCAGATAATAGAATGCAACCGGTGCGGCAATAACACAACTTATCGACACCAGCGCAATGAACTCTTTGGACAGCAGCCACCACACCTGGGGTATGGAAGCGCCTAATACTTTTCTTATGCCTATTTCCTTGGTTCGCTGTTCGGCCATGTAAGCGGCTAAGCCAAACAAGCCAAGACAGGAAATAAGAATGGCTAATGCAGCAAACAGCCCTGCGAGCTTGCCGAGCAGCGTTTCAAAATCAAACTTAGCCGCATAGCCTTCGTCTACAAAATGATATTGGTAAGGATAAGCCGGATTGTATTTGCCGAAAATATGCGTAAGCTTTGCTATCGCCTGCCGTGTATTGACAGCCCGCGATAAGCGATACGTAATAACATTGGACCAATCGGGCGTATAGGCAAAAATCGTTGGTTCGGCCGAAGCAAATGGTGAAGTCATCACGGCGTCTTTTACTACGCCGATGACCTTCACACGCTGCGGAATATCGTGCCATGTGATGATCTGGTTAATGGGCTGTTTAAAACGCATCCTTTTTACGGCC
>DATMHB010000475.1:0-4753 GCA_035555175.1 Flavisolibacter sp.
GGATGGTTTGTTCGAGCGTTTCGCCACCCACGAATTGTTTGAAGATGGTCTTGCGTATCAGGCCTTTTACAGGCAGGCCCGCTTTGATGCTCCACGGAGCAAGGCGGCTTCCTATTTTTACGAGGGAGGGTTTGCCCATCATGGAAAACAGCCACCGCGCTTCTTTCAGTTCCTTATTCGAATGGTGGGCAAATGCAATCTCGGTATCATCAAAGGAAATTTGGCTATTCATGCGGCAGCAAAAGTATTGATTGAATGTTTCAGTCGGTGTTTATCGAAGATTTGGCTGAATGCAACGGATCGATCCTTTACATAAGAAAGGTGAAGAACGGAATCCTTCACCTTTTTATACAGGAAATATCACCTGTTTCTTAAAGCAGCAAAGCTGCATCTTACGGACACTTTAAGGTACAACAATTAAAGATGCAAACGCTCTTTTTTACTTAAAAGTTCCTCGACGGTTTCGCGATACATCTCATCAGGAACGCAACAGTCGACCGGGCAAACCGCAGCACATTGCGGCTCTTCATGAAATCCCTGGCACTCCGTGCACTTGCTCGGTGTGATGTAATACGTATCCACCGCTATGGGCGCATTGCGCTGGTCGGCATCCACCACAGTGCCATCGATGAGGGTATATTTACCTTTCACCGTTGTACCGTCGGTGATGGCCCACTCTACACCGCCCTCATAAATAGCATTATTCGGACACTCGGGTTCGCAAGCGCCGCAGTTGATACATTCTTCAGTTATCTTGATGGCCATAATTTATTTATTTGAAACGGGAATTAATTTTGCTGGACAAATTTAAAGTTCGAAGATGAAATAACCGCTTCCTCTGCCAAATTAAAGGGGAAATGTTGATAATAGCCTGCGATCTTTGCAATTTTCCAAAAGATGAATATTCAAGAAAGAAAGGACCTGATGGTGCGACTGGGGCAATACCTTACAGGAACGGATGAAGGATGGAAGGCAGCGAAGCAAAAAGCATTTGCAGAGAACCACTGGTTCATCCCCGAGTTTATTGAACTCGCCGTTACCAATATCGCCCGCAATTTTTTACAACCCCACCAGCTCGATCAGCTCATTAACGGGTACCAACTCCCGGATGAGGTCCACGGGCCGAAAACTGTCGGTATCGTAATGGCAGGCAATATCCCATTGGTAGGCTTTCATGATCTGCTGTGTGTTTTTCTTTCCGGCCATTATGCAATGATCAAGCCTTCAGGCCGCGATGAGGCCCTGATCCGTCATATTGCGGGTAAGTTAGTGGAATGGAACAGCGAAGCGGAACGCTATATCCGCATCAGTGCGCTGATTAAAAATTGTGACGCCTACATTGCTACAGGTAGTAACAATTCGGCGCGCTACTTCGAATATTATTTCAAAAAATATCCCAGTATCATCCGGAGGAACCGCACCTCGGTGGCCGTATTGGACGGAGGTGAATCGGAAACGGATCTTGAAAAACTATCGGATGACGTGTATCAATATTTTGGTTTGGGCTGCAGGAACGTTACCAAGATCTTTGTGCCTCACGGATACGATTTTTTACCGCTGCTCAATGCTTTCAGGAAATGGGACTACCTCATCAACCACCACAAGTATAAAAACAATTACGATTATAACCTCGCGATGCACATTCTCAACAATCGTTTCTACATGACCAATGGGAGCATAATCCTTGTAGAGGATGCCTCTTTTTTCTCACCCATCAGCCAGTTACATTATGAATACTATACTGATGAGCAGAGCGTGCGTTCCATGATGAGCAAGAACAATGAAGATATCCAATGCGTGGTGGCAAAGAATGAAAAAGCATTTGGCGACGCCCAGCTACCCGGTGTTTGCGAGTATGCGGATGGAGTGGATACAATGGCTTTTCTTGCCAAGCTGGGTCGGTAAGCAAACGCTAACGATCTACTAAAGTCTTCGTAAATTTAATGTTAAACTGGCTGGGTGGTTTCTATTTGCACCTGTCATATAGTTATTTTGTTCTCTCAAGGCACGCAATTTGACATCATAAGTTATAGTAGAAATTTTCAAACCGATAGAACATGAAATTCAAACAGATTCTTCTCATTGTAGCGATCAGTGCTGCTTCAGCCGTCGGCAGCGTGGCGCTTTACAACAAATACAATGCAAACCACGAAGTGGTTGTAGGTGAAGCCCATGACAGGGTCCCTGTAAATTATGCAGGATTTTTTGACGGAAAGACTGGCACAGCGGCAGACCCTGTTGACTTTACGAAGGCAGCGAATGCAGCCGTACCTGCGGTAGTTCATATCAAGACAAAGATCCCCGCAAGGAAAATAACCAATAACCTGGGCAACCGCAGCAGGGATATGGATGATTTCTTTGAGCAATTTTTCGGACAGGGCGGATATGGACCGAACATTATTCCCGAGCAAAGAGCCTCAGGTAGCGGCGTGATCATCAGTGAAGATGGATACATCGTAACCAACAACCACGTGATCTCAAATGATAACGGTGGTGTTGCAGACGAGATCACCGTTACGCTTCACGACCGCAAGACGTACAAAGCAAAAGTCATCGGGCGCGATCCCAATAGTGATATTGCTGTATTGAAAGTGGATGGAACAAAGCTGCCTTACATGATTTATGGCAACTCCGACAATGTGCAGCTCGGCCAATGGGTAATGGCCGTGGGTTATCCGCTTACGCTGGAAACGACCGTTACTGCAGGTATCATTTCTGCAACGGGCCGCAGCATAGGCATCAACAGCCGCCAGGTAAAAAGAGGCGATACACCGATCGAGTCCTTTATTCAAACCGATGCGGCAGTGAACCAGGGCAACAGCGGCGGTGCGCTCATCAACACCAATGGTGAACTGATCGGCATCAACTCTGCCATCCTGGCTCCAACCGGAACCTATGCAGGTTATTCTTTTGCCATCCCTGTTAACATCATCAAGAAAATTGTAAACGATATTATTCAATATGGCGATGTTCAAAGAGGTTATCTCGGCGTGAACTATTATACAACGGATGATCTTTCCGAAGACCAGGTGAAGAGTTTGGGCATCCCTACCAATGTTGAGGGCGTTTATGTGTCTGCTGTAGCCGCCGATGGCGGTGCTGCAGCCGCAGGTATCAAGAAAGGCGACGTGATCACAAAAGTGAACGGCGTACAGGTCGTATCCGGCATTCAGATGAGTGCGCAGATTGCTTCCATGCGCCCCGGCGATAAAGTTCCTGTGAGCTACGTGCGCAATGGCAGGGAAAACACAGTGGACGTAGTGCTAAAAAAAAAGTCTGACGTCGTAACCACCAATGCCAGCACTAGACTGGGCGGTGACCTGGTTACGCTCGAAAAATCGAAGGCTGCGAAATATGGGATTGACGGAGGTGTTGTAGTGAATAAGATCTATGATGGCAGTATCCTGAAAAATGCACGCATTCAGCCGGGCTTTATCATCACTTCCATCATCACCGGCGATGGCGAGCAGGAAGTCAATTCTGTCGAGGATCTGAATAGCCTTCTTCAGGGTCTTACCGGAACTGTTCGTGTGAGAGGCGTATATCCGGATTATGGCGAGGCCTACACTTATCCCCTCAATCTCGAGCAATAATCGATTGTCCTTTGTAAATTATTAAAGCCGGTGCCCCCGGCTTTTTTTATTGAACGTATGTCAAAAGCGAAGAAGAAAAAGAGCCCGCACCCGCCGGCCTTCGCGGGTCAAAGCGGAGAACGGGGGCTTTCGTGAGCTCAGCACCCTAAACTGTTTTTGCCTTCGACCTGTGAATTCAATTGCGCCTTCACTCCCAACCTGCGGGCTGCGCGAAACCCAATAATAAAAACACTGCATTAATGAGTCGATGCAAAGACCCTATAGCCCCATGGCTCCAATTCTATTGAAGCGCCTTTATTGAATTCCATTTCCATTGAAGAAAATATTTCAGTAAATCTTCCTTTCACCCAATCCGGCAAAATTCTGAACCGTACATTCTCTCCTGTCAGGTTCAGCAGTACCAGCACCTCATCATTTCCCTTTTTGCGGAGATAAGCAAGAACAGATGTGTCCGCAGAAGTGGCCAGCCGGAACAAATCGCTCTGCGCATGAAGGGCGGGATTCTTTCTTAGTTTCAGAAGTATCTTATAAAATTCCTCGAGTTCGAATTGACCTGACCATTCAATCACATCTTTATCAAAAAATTTTAGCCTCTTGAGGTTCGGCAATTCCTGGCCGCTATAAATTAATGGGATGCCCGTCCATGTGAAGCTATGGACGGCGAGAACTTTGGCCGCTGACCCATATTTTTCATATTCAGTACCATTCCAGCTGTTCTCATCATGATTTGAAGTGAACCATGCTTTAATGCCGGGAGTATGTTCGTACCGCGATAAGACCTGGATCAGCTCCGAAAGCGGAAGGTGATGGCGATACCAATCGGCAGTCTTATGCATCCACGCCCAACTGTAGGCTGCATCGAAAACCTGCATATAGTCAGGATGGTGGAGCGGGTCGGATTCAGCCAGCCAGAACAGCGGTCTTATCCTGTTCAACTGAGGGATGGCTTCAAGCCAGTAATCCAGTTCAACCCAAAACGCAAGATCACAGCGAAAGCCATCGATGGCGCATTCCGTTACCCAGAATTTCATGGCATCGGTCATTGCCCGGCGCATATCGGGATTCCTGAAATCAAGCTCGATGATATCATCCATGCCTGAAGCTCTTTTAAAATCACCGGTGGCTTCGTCTTTTTCGAACCAGTCGGGATGCTCAACCGT
>DATMHB010000476.1:0-5379 GCA_035555175.1 Flavisolibacter sp.
AAGGAAACTCCGCAATAGAGAAACTGTGCGCGGGTCCCGCCCGGCGGGACACCCACGCACGAAGCTGCACGAAAGAGAAGGAGAAGCCGCGCGGACAGTGAGGCTTACTGCTGTCCCTTCGCTCTCGCTCTGTCCTTAGCCGGCGGGGTTCGCTGCAACCGGGGCCTGCATACTGGTTTTGCTATAGTATTTCCGCCTGGCAATATAAATAACCGTGAATATGACCAGCAACACAGCGGGCATGATCGCAACTTTCAGGAATGTATTGGATCCTGCGATGGCATCCGCTGCCGCGCCCTGGTTGCCGGCTTCAACTGCTTTTGCGTGGAAGGAATCAAACCAATGTCCCATGATCGGTACAATGAGCGACGTGGAGAACATGCCCGCACCGCCCATCAACGACAATCCCATGGCGCCAGTATCAGGAAGGTATTCACTGACGAAGCCCAACATCGTTGGCCAGAAAAAGCATATGCCTACAGCAAATACAAAGGCGGCGCCAAATGCCGCCGGACCATTGACCATGCTCAGTAATACGAGGCCGATGCCAGCAAAGAGCGCTGAAAAAATGAGCATGCCATTGGGATTTAAGCGGTGCACGACGGGGCCGGCAAAAGACCTGCCGAGCGCCATGAGGCCGTTGATGAATACCAGAATGAGAATGCCGGATACATTCGCGCCCTGCAACAAGGCAACGATCCAGGTGTTTGTCCCCAGTTCGGTAGCGCCGGTCATGAACATGCAAATGAGCATAACAATAAAGAGGGGACTAAGACAGGCTCTGAACATTTGGGTCGTACTTACCCCTCTCGTTACCCGCTCGGTTTTCGGGAGCTCAAGTCTAAAGAACATAACGCCATAAATGATAGCCGGTATAAAGAGAAGAGAGATCAATATGCGCCAGTCGACCTGCATTCGTTCAATAAGGAGATAAGACAGCAAGCCACCGATGACGATACCGCCGGGAAACCATACGTGAAAGCGGTTAAGCATGGTCGTTTTATTTTCAGGGAACAAGGTTACCGTTAAGGGATTGCACGCGGCTTCCACCATGCCATTGCCAACTCCAATAAACACCGTGCCAATGAACAGCGTGGTTGCATCTTTTGCCACCAGGTACGTAACGATGCCTGCGATGTGTCCAACGAAAGCAATACCCAGCAGGCGTTTCATGCCTACGAAGTCGCACAGCGGGCCGCCGAAGATCATGGCCAGGGTAAAGCCCCAGAATGCAGGACTGAATATCCAGCCCAGGCTTTCTTTTGACAAATGAAATTCGGAACTCCATACGCCTTCAAGAGAAGCCCTGAAAGCAAAAGTCATGGCGGTTACGATCAGCGCGATGCGGCTGGCAAGAAAAAGCTGGTTACGATTGATTGACTTCATGAGCAGTAGTATTTAATAAATGAGGAAGATAAAGGGAAAGAGAAAGAGTGTTGAACAACCCTCTGTTTGCACAGTCTCGAGAAACAGGAATAAGATCGATGTTAACCCCGTTGGCCATTAAGCAGCTCGTTAGTGATGCTTAAATATAAATGTTTCTTTTAAAAAAATGATTTTAGTGGTGTCGTCTTCAGCGATTTTGAAAAGTTTAGATCAGGAAACGATACCATTCTTCAGTGCAAACATTACAAGGCCGGCCGTATTGCGCACACCAACTTTTTCAATCAGCCGCTGTCTGATGCCTTCGACCGAGCGCGGACTCAGGAAAATTTCCTTGCCGATTTCCGTCGCCGTCTTTTCTTCGCAGATCAGCTTCAGCACTTCCAACTCGCGCTCTGTGAATTCGATATTCTGATTAAAAGAAGGCTTACAGTGTCCCTTCATCACCAGTTTTTTCAGTAGGGCCTTGTTCACGAGGTCGTTGAAATAGTAACCGGTTTCATAAACCGAGTAAATGGATTTGCGGATCTCGTCCGCATCTGCATTCTTGAGGAGGTAACCGTTGGCGCCGATCTCCATGAGGTGGATAATGAACTTGTCGTCTTCATACATCGTTACCACCAGCACTTTCATGTCATTGAAGCGCTTGCGCACTTCTTTTGTGGCTTCCATTCCATCCATGATGGGCATCTTCAGGTCCATGATGATTACGTCGGGCCGCGCATTTGGCAGGGCATTGAGGAGGTCTTCGCCGTTGTCGGCCTCAAGCACTACTTCGAGCTGATCATCCGAGAGAAGACCCACCTTCAGGCCATCACGGTAGATCTTATAGTCGTCGGCTATGGCGATCTTAATCTTTTTCATCCGGCTTTGCATTTACTGGCACGTCAAGTATAGTTTGATATTCCGTTCCTTCTGCTGAAAAGACGATCCTGCCCTTCAGCAGAATGATGCGGTTCTGTATATTCTTCAGGCCAAGTCCGTCTTTTTTATAACGGAGGGCTTCGAACTGTTCCTGCGTGAGGCCCACACCATTGTGAACGATCCTGATCCTCAGGTTATCGTTATGGTAAAGCGTTTGGAGGTGCAGCTCTGTGGCCCCGCTGTGCTTGAGAATATTATTCACCAGTTCCTGCACCATGCGGAATATACTGATGTCGTTCTCGGCGTTCTGGGTAGTATAGCTGTTATCCAGCTCAGTAGTGGCCTTAACGAGCGTACCATGGGTGATCATGTTGATAAAATGCTGGATGGCTTCATTGAGGCCGAATTCCTTCAGGATGTTGGAATGCAGGTTATGCGAGATGCCGCGCACTTTCTTGATCCCCTCATCCAGCAATTCCTTTCCTTTTTCATACAATTGCTTGTCGCGTTCATCCATACTGTTCGACTTGATACCCTGGAAGTGCAACTTGGTTGAGGAAAGAATAGCGCCGACTTCATCATGCAGGGCTTCCGCGATGCGGTGTCGCTCCGTTTCTTCGCTGCGTACCGCCGCTTCGATGAGCTGGTTCTGCTGCTGCTCACGAATGGCCTGGATATCTTTTTGATGCTGAAGTTTTTTTCTCTGGCTGGACACAAAGGCCACGAGGAAGCTCGAAAAAAGAAAGAGCATCACCACAATGCCGATGATGACGAGAGAGGTAATATTAGCTTCTAGCAGGATCATAAAATGCTTTAGCCAGCAGAATGCACAGAACAATGTAAGAGATATTGTGGACATTCCATATCCACATGGCAAACTGGGTATAGTTTCTTTCAATGAGCGTGGTATAAAATAAAAAAATAAAAAAATTTATCACCACGTAAATACATAAGCCGGTCACAACCCAGATATCCGGCTTTCTCCGCGAAGAGGGATCGTCGTCCTGAAGCCTGTAGAAATAGTACTGCAGGCAGTACAAAAGGAGCAATGCCGCCTCCACGGTCAATAGCCGGCTGCTGAACGACATGAAATTGAAAAATTGCTCAAAGAAGATAAAATTGATCAATAGGAATATCCCCGCCAGTATTGAGAGAACCCTCCGGGCGCGGGAAAACTGAGGAAGAATAAGGTTAAAAAACACGGTGAAACAAATAAACCGGATGATGGAGTGAACATTGTATAAATAGTTATTTGTCTGAAGCCAGTGCGGAAAATTGCGCCGGAAGGCGCCAATGATATCACCAAACAGGTTTATCGTAAAGGCAATGATCAAATAAATGATCACAGGCCTTAAGTATCGGGGCTGCTTTGGATAAATCAATACGACGATGAGGGCAACCACGGGTGCCCAGGCTTCGGACCAGTCGAGAATCAATTGGAGCATCTTCATAGCCTAGTCGGTTCCATAGGGCGGCGACGGATTCAGGCTGCCGATGTCTATGCTATACAGAGTAATGGAGTCCTTGTCGGATTTAAGGATCTTGCTCAGGTCTGTAATTAGTGAAACTTTATAATATGGATGTCCATCATTAACCGGCTTAAAATAAAAGCCGCACCTGTCTCCACAATCGGATCTATTGATGAATGGTTTCAGGTCCGATACATCAATTTGCAGTGTCCCAAAGAAAAAATTGTCGCCTAGCGCAATCGGGTTCCCGTTAAAATGAAGATATCTGAGGTCTGGCGCAATGGTCTTATTATTTTCTTTGGCCGAATGTGCTACAAGCGTGGGGGATCCATCCGATGAATCAGCACCGAAATAAAATTCAAAAACCAATTTTTTGTAATCGGCTTGAGTGTTCCATTTCATGGTCAGGAATTCCTGCTTTGTCATGTAGAGTTCTTGCAGGGTACCCGTGAAAGGCTTCACTGCCGTATCTGCCGCATTTGTTGCTGCAGTCTTTTGGCCCTTTCCCGACGGGTTTTTGCATGATGGGGCAAATAACGCCAGGGCAATGGAGCTGAGGGCAACGAATCGAAAAAGGCGTATACGTTTTGATTTTGCGAGTCGCATAATTTTGAATTGGTCGTTTAGTATTTTGGATACGGCATGATTGCCTGCGCACATGATGTTTGCGGGTTTAACTCAATTGGCGTTCGAGCCATAAGGCGGCGAAGGGTTAGTTAAACCGATCGATGTTAACTCGAGCGTACTAATATCCAGAGCCATCGCGCCGAGTTGCCCCTTCGACTTCTTGGCCGCCGCTATGATCTCATACCTCAGACGAACGTGGTTTCCGCTATTTTCTTTTTGAGGAACGAGAATGATGCTTTCAATATCTTTTTCTTTTGCAAGCTTTCGAAGGGCCTTTGTTTTTTCTTTTGTGATTTCCTGGTTGCCTAATACCAGATCAATAGATGAGATGTCGATGTCGGTGTGGCCCAAAGCCTGAAGCTCGACCACATAGTCCTGTTCAAACTTTTTGTTTTTCTTTTTGGCGCTCCATGCTAAAAGGGTCAAAGACCCGTTTGCCTTTCGAAAATCATCGAGTACCAATTTTTTTGCTTTCCTGCCAGGGTTTTTCAACAAGTTATTAAGCTCACCTCCGGTGAAATAAAGTGAATCTAAATAGACAGGATTACTACTGCTTTTATTCATGCTTGTTGTGGTGCCTGCGCCCGCGGACAGTTTTGTATCCGATCGATTTTGGGCTTGAACTGTAACGGATGCCAAAACCAGAAATACCCAAATACTCTTTAAAGCCGAAATTTTGAATTTAATAAACATAGGATTCCCTTTTGCACTAAAAAGATTCAATCTTTTCATTTTGTCCTGATTTAAAAGATGATGATCAGCAGGGAGTTTTCGGCAGAGGCGGAAGGAATATCCTAATTTAATCCAGCTTCTTCATATTTCAAATACCAATACTATTTAAATATCCACAGCGCTATTGGTGTATCACCAGCTTGCAGGGTATCTCCACTTTAACGAGCGGCAACATCTCATCGGCTGCATGGATGTGTTTGAAGAGAAGCCGGGCGGCTTCAATACCCATATCAAATGAATTCTCCTCGATAGATGCGGCGGGCTTTTGATCAAGGTGCTGTATCAATGGCAGGTTACCGAAACC
>DATMHB010000477.1:0-12411 GCA_035555175.1 Flavisolibacter sp.
CTGATGCCAGGTCCAAACAGCCATTCTTTCCTTTGCGATGCCCGCCGCCTTCAATGACATCAGATAATGAAAATCAAGATGAAAATGATCAGGCAATTTTGCGAGAACGCCCTTCACTGTCAGGGTATCCTTGTCAATGGCAACGATCTTGTCAATGGGATCTTCGTTTCCGAAATACCGTTTTGCGAGGTCTTCGGATAGAACGATCGAAGCAGGCCCGGTCAGTGCAGTGGCCGGATCGCCCTTTAAAAATCGTAAAGGAAAGATCTTAAAGAACGATGCTTCCACAAACCACCCCTTGTCCTCGTATCCTTTCTTCTCGGCTGTTTCCATCAAAAATTTGTCCCGCAACATCAGGATACGTGCGGTGGTGTCGACCTCGGGATAAGTTTGGTCAAGAAAGGTGGCAAACGCAGGCGGGGTAACAGCAGCATAACTGATAACACCATTGTCCTTTCGCTGTTCATAAATACGGTAAATGTTTTCTGCCCCTGGTATCCCCTTATCATACTGCTTTTCGTCCCAGACAAAGAGACCGATAACCAGGCAGCCAATAATACCGATGGTGAGGCTGGCGATATTGATCAATGCAAATCCTTTGTAACGAAGCAAGTTTCTTAAGGCGGTTTTCAAATAATTTCTCAGCATGGTCGTAATTTTTGTGAAGCATGAAAGCAATGCTTCTTCATGATCGTGTTATTCGGTGCGTAAATTTTTTACCGGGTTGGCAACGGCGGCTTTGATCGCCTGGATACTGATCGTGAGCAGGGCAATGACGGCCGCTACGACTCCTGCAAAAAGGAAGATCCACCACGAAATGGATGTTCTGTAAGCAAAATCCTGCAACCACGCATGCATTGCATACCATGCAGCGGGAAAGGCAATGATGGCTGCAATACCCACAAGTTTCAGGAAGTCGGCCGACAATAGTGTAACGATACTGCTTACTTCGGCGCCGAGCACCTTGCGGATACCGATCTCCTTCACGCGCTGGCTGATGGTGAATGCTGAAAGCCCGAACAAGCCAAGGCAGGCAATAAATATGGCAAGGCAGGCAAAGATGGTGAACAAGGTTTTCTGCCTATCTTCTGCCTGGTACAGGCGGGCAAAATTCTCGTCAAGGAATGTATACTGATAAGGCGTTTCGGGCAGGAATTTTTTCCATGTATTTTCAATGCGGGCAAGCGTTGCCGGCAGGGCCGACCCCGAAACTTTGATGGAAATATTGCCGTACCCATTGGGATTGGTGGGAACCAGTAATACCAGTGGGGTGATCTGCTGGTGCATAGACTCGAAATGAAAATCATTGAACACGCCGATCAACTTTCCACGGCGCCGGCCATAGCCGAGATCCGTTCCTACAGCAGCATCGTTTGTTTTGAAGCCGAGCGCTCTGGCCGCTGCTTCGTTGATGAGGAAGCCTGAAGTATCTGTACTGAAATCCCTCGAGAACCCACGGCCCGCCAACACCTTCACGCCATATGTTGGAATAAAGTCCTGATCTGCATAAACGAATTTGATGCCCACATTGGCGGGCACCATTGAATCGCCTGATAACACACGTGTACCCATCGCGTCCAGCAATCTTCCTGTTGGAATGCGTGACGACCTTCCCACATTTTTAATGTTGGCATCGGAAAGCAATTCGTTGCGGAACGCCTCATACTTATCGTTGAGCAATGTAACATAGGGCAGATTGATGATGTGCTCCCTGTCAAAGCCCAGCGCTTTGTTTTGCATATACCGCATCTGGCTGAACACAACGGCTGTACAAATGATCAATACGATGGAAATGGCAAACTGTAGTGTCACCAGCACTTTGCGAAACGAAATACCCCCACGAGTTTTGAGCAGGCCTTTCAGCACCCTCACAGGCTGGAACGAAGACATGAACAACGCAGGATACAATCCTGAAATGGTTCCGACGAAGAAGGGAACGAGCAGTACGGGCACCAGCACCTGCCATTTGAGGAGCTGTGCAATATCGAGCTGCTGGCCGGAAACTTTATTCAGGGCCGGCAGCAACAACCAGGTGAGGAAGAACGCCAGGATCATAGCGATCCATGAGATCATGACCGATTCACTCAGGAACTGCACCATGATCTCCTTTTTTTGGGCACCTGATACTTTACGGATACCGATCTCTTTTGCGCGCAATGTTGAACGTGCGGTGGAAAGGTTCATGTAATTGATGCAGGCGATGAGCAGAATGAACAGCGCGATGGCAGAGAAAATATAAACCCTGTTGATATCTCCGTTCTCTTCCGCTTCATAATCGGTATGCGAACGAAGGTGAATATCCGTCACCTTCTGCAGCGAAAGAGCGGTCCACTGTGAAGGCTTGAACGGCCCGCCCGATTCGCCCGTCATCACCCTGTTGAGAAAAGCAGGGAATTGCGCCTTGAGCTTCTTCGGGTCGTATCCTTTAGGAAGCCGTATGTAGGTGAAGAAAGAATTGTTGCCGAAATTGGTTTGAAGGTTTTGCTCTCCATAAATGGTAGAATCCTTCAGTGTATTGAAGGAGACCATCATATCGGGATGGAAATGGGTGTTTGTGGGGAAGGCTTTGAATACGCCGGTCACTTTAAAATCGTAATAGTTCCCGAAGTTGATCCGCACCACTTTATTCATTGGCTCCTCATTGCCAAAATATTTTCTGGCCATCTCCTCGGACATCATAATGGAAAAAGGATCCGACAAAGCTTTCTTCGGATTTCCCTTCTTTACATCCGTTTTAAAAAAATCGAAGAAATGATCATCGGCAAAATAAACATTCTGCTCATTGAACATTTTGTCGTTATAGCGAATGGCCGTAGTGCCGTTCGACAAGGTCCGCGTCATCTCCTCGATCTCCTTGAAATCATTTTTCAACAGCGGACCAAAAGGCGGTGCTACCGTACTCAGGTTCAGACCAACGGTTCCGGTTTGCGGGTCATTAAAGCTTCTCGTTACCCGGTATACCCTGTCAGCGTTCGGCTGGTATTTGTCATAACTCACCTCATGGAGGATGTAGGAAAGGATGAGGAAGCAGCAGGTGAGCCCTACCGTTAGTCCGAAAAGATTGATGAACGAGATGAATTTATACTTCATCAGGTTTCGAAGGGCAATCTTCAGATAATTGCGGATCATGGTGATTATTTTGAGCGATGAAAATGACTTGCCGTGCAGCCCTTTCGAAGGGGCCACAGCCACGTGTTTCCAATTGTGTCCCGCCTGCTCAGACCATGATGTTCTCGAGCACTGTTTGCCCATCCAGCATCCTGATGATGCGATGACTGTAGCGGGCATCATGTTCGGAGTGTGTAACCATAACAATAGTGGTTCCCTGTTCGTTCAGATCGGTGAGCAGCTGCATAACCTCGTTACCATTCGA
Organism: Flavisolibacter sp.; assembly: GCA_035555175.1. Taxonomy (GTDB): domain Bacteria; phylum Bacteroidota; class Bacteroidia; order Chitinophagales; family Chitinophagaceae; genus Flavisolibacter. Next base: position 3,374 of record DATMHB010000477.1, read on the forward strand.
TGAATCAAGATTTCCTGTAGGCTCATCAGCGAGGATCAGCTTGGGACGGTTTACGACGGCACGGGCAACAGCCACACGCTGCTGCTGTCCACCCGACAATTGCTGGGGATAGTGATTGCGGCGATGCATGATCTGCATTTTATCGAGCACCTCTTCTACTCTTTTTTTGCGCTCTGCAGCCTTTACGCCCAGGTAGATCAGGGGCAATTCTACATTCTCAAAAACAGTCAGTTCGTCGATCAGATTAAAACTTTGAAAGACGAATCCAATATTGCGCTTCCGCAAGTCGGCCCTTTTCCTTTCATTGAACTTGGCCACCTCGATATTATTGAACTGAAAACTACCGTCATCGGGATCGTCAAGAAGACCCAGGATATTCAATAAAGTGGACTTGCCACAGCCTGAAGGTCCCATCACGGCAACGAACTCGCCTTCCTTTACTTCAAGCGAAAGCTTATTGAGCGCAACCGTCTCCACGTCTTCGGTTCGGTAGATTTTCTCGAGGTTTTTGATCTTAATCATTGTTATTGTTTATGGTTGACTTAATTGAATTGAATTAATAAACAAGAAGGCATAATAGGGTTCGACTGCACCGTCTCGATCGCGGGTGTTTTCTTTTCATGAAAACATTTCATAAAACAGTTGATGCCGAGAAAAGGGATCAACAGAAAAAAAAGTCTCATGGCGTTTGGTTTTAATGATTGGTTCCTTTCGGGACTTTAATACTTATTATTTTACCTGCTCACGTCCGGTCGCACCTTCCTTCCGGCCAGGGATCATTTCTTTAATACCAGTTCCTGCATGCTTCCATAATTTTCATAGCTCGACGTCACAACTTTATCTCCGGGCTTCAGACCTGAGAGCACTTCGTAATAGTCAGGATTCTGCCGGCCCAGTTGCACGTCAACACGGTAAGCCGTCTTGCCATCGTCGGCCAGCTTGAATACCCAGTTGCCTCCGGTCTGCTGATAAAATCCGCCTTTGGCAAGCAGCAGGGCCTGGGTCTCATCACTCAGTGCGAGCCTGATCTGCAGGGTTTGTCCGCGGCGGATGCCCTCGGGAACCTTGTCCTCGAATTGCATGTCCACCTGGAACCGGCCATTATTTACCTGGGTATAAACCTTGTTGATCTTGAGCTTATAATTTTTTCCCGCAAAAGAAGTTTCGCCCATCAGGCCTATGAACACCCTTGAGATATAGTGCTCGTCAATATCCACGCGAACCTTATATCCGCTAAGCACGTCGATCTGCCCGAGCCGCTCTCCTTTATTCTTGTTCTGTCCCATCTCCGCATCAAGGGAAGTCAGTTGTCCGTTGATCGGAGCCCTTACAATCAGGTCGCCTACCTTTTTGCGCATTACGTTCAACGCATTCTGCGAGCCGAGATACGATTGCTGGGCCTGCGCCACCTGCTGCGAATTAGAAGAAGAGTCCTGCTTCAGCAGTTGCTGCGTCAACTTCTTTTTCTCGAGCTGATAATTATAATTGTTTTCTGCCTGCCTGAACTCCTGCAGGCCGATCGCTTTTTGTTCGTAGAGCGACTTATTCAGCTCATATATGCGTTTCGCTTCCTTCAGTTGATTGTCCACATCGGTCAGCTGATTAAGCTTGTTCACCGTATTTTGCTGGGCCGCATTGCGCGAGATCTGCATTTGGGTGAGCAGGTTGTATACAGACGTCTGCTGATTTACGAGGCTCAATTCAATATCGGTGTTCGAGAGACGGAGGATCGGCTGGCCTTTGGCAACGATGGAACCATCTTCAACATATTTTTCTTCCACCCTTCCGCCTTCAACAGCATCGAGATAAATGGTGGTAATGGGAAGTACAACGCCATTAACGGGGATGAATTCCTGGAAGGATCCGTTCTTTACTTCGCTGATCGTTATGCGCTCTGCATCCACATTCAGCTTGGCTTTTCCGGAGGTAAAATAAATACTGGCGGTAACCAGCAACACCAATCCGGCAATCCCGGCGACGGTCAGCAGCTTTTTTTTGCTCCATCCTTTTCGTTCAATTTTTCTATCCACGGTCTTTTAGGTTTTTAAGAATCATCCCGCCTTGCACTGGGCCCTGCGGGATGATCAATTCACATGCAGAAACTTGACCTATCTAAGGGAATCTAGTGCCAATATTTGACGTTCGTGGTTATCAATAAGTTACAGAATGCCCGATCTACGAAAATGTTCGTTTCCGTACATGGATTGTCCGCTTTCGATACAATTGAATTTGGTTCGTTTAAAAACGGGAGTTCATTTTCAAAACATTGTATGATGGCATAGTTGTAGTTTCGCCTTAGTCACAATCCCTTTTAAAACATGTCTTTAAAAACCGCTTCGATACTTATTATAGATGACGATATTGATGTGCTGACGGCTGTTCGCCTCCTGCTGAAGCCCGAGGTAAAGGAGATCGTTACCGAGAAGAATCCGGAGAACATCCGCAGCCTGCTCAGCAAGCAGGACTTCGACGTGATACTGCTCGACATGAATTTCAACAGTTCTATCAATACCGGGAACGAAGGCATATTCTGGCTAAAGAAGATCAGGGAATTCAAACCAGATTCCTGTGTGATCATGATCACTGCCTATGGGGATATCGATCTTGCCATCCGTTCGCTGAAGGAAGGCGCTTTTGATTTTGTGGTGAAGCCCTGGCACAATGAAAAGCTAATGGCCACCATCAGGGATGCGGTGCGTCGCAAGGAGAACAAAGGAACGGGAGCCGTGCTCACTTCTTCCATATTTGAAACGGAACTGCTTGGCACTTCCGAGGTGATGCAGGATATATTTTACAAGATCCAAAAGATCGCCCCCACAGATGCCAATATTTTGATCCTCGGGGAAAATGGCACCGGTAAAGAACTCATCGCAAAGGCGGTCCACCATTTCTCGCACCGGTCTACCAAACCATTTGTAAAAGTAGACGTGGGCGCACTGACCGAATCGCTTTTCGAAAGTGAATTATTCGGACACAGGAAGGGTGCGTTTACAGATGCCCGTGAGGATCGCATGGGAAGGTTCGAGGCCGCCAGCACGGGGACCCTCTTTCTCGATGAGATCGGGAATATTTCCCTTCACCAGCAGGCGAAGCTCCTCAGCGTTTTGCAGAACAGGCAGGTGATCCGGCTGGGAACCAACGAATCGATCCCGATCGACATCCGCCTCATTTGCGCTACCAATATTCCGCTGTCGGAACTGGCCAACGAATCGAGGTTTAGAAAAGACCTGATCTACCGCATCAACACGGTTGAGATCATCGTGCCGCCGCTGCGCAAAAGGCCGGATGATATCCCATTGCTCGCAAAACATTTCAGTAAAGTGTACAGCAATAAATACCTCAAGCCTGATCTGCAATTCGACCGCGGCGCAGAAGAAAAACTGCTTGGTTATCATTATCCCGGCAATGTGCGCGAACTGCAATACACCATCGAGCGCGCAGTGATCATGGCTGAAGACACGACACTAAGAGCAAAAGACATTATCTTCTCTCCCATCGAGGCAGCACCTGTTCACGCCGAGGAAACGCACCAGACGAATTTGAGTGCTGTTGAAAAGAACACTATTTTACGCGTGATCGAAAAACATAACGGAAACATCTCCAAGGCTGCAAAGGAACTGGGCATCACAAGAACAGCTTTGTACAGAAGACTGAGCAAATATGATATTTAAAAATTTTCAGTGGCGGCTCCTCAGCCGCGTGTTGCTCCTGTTCATATCACTGACAGCCGCATCATTTTTTCTGGTAAAGCAATGGCATTTGTATATGGCATTGCTGGCCCCGGTGCTGTTTTACCAGATCGTAGAGCTGTTGCGTTTTCAGAAAAAAACACATAACGAGCTCAATGAATTTGTGGAAGCGGTACACTATCGTGATTTCTCGAGGTATTTTGATGAAAAGCATGCATCGGCCGATATCCAGCCCCTGCGCAAAGGATTTAACGAGATCAATTCCACTTTCAAGATCATCAGCAAGGAAAAAGAAACGCAGTACCAGTACCTGCAGAAGATATTAGAGCTGGTTGACACGGGTATTCTTTCCTACGAAGTGGAAACCGGAGAAGTGGTTTGGATGAATGAGTCGCTGAAGCGCATGCTACAGCTTCCCTATTTAAAAACTATTCAGTCCCTTATCAGGAGGGATAAGGCTATGTATGATGACATCAGCAACCTGCAGCCGGGAGAGAGCCGGATCGCCACCGCGCATCTTGAAAAATCTTTTTTCAAAGTATTGCTCTCGGCAACAGCCTTTCAAACAGGCGACAAAAAATATAAGCTCATTGCTTTTCAGAATGTGAACGAGGCCCTCGACGAAACCGAATCAAAGGCATGGCAAAAATTGTTGAGCGTGATGACGCATGAGATCATGAACTCGGTGGCGCCGATCTCTTCGCTTGCGGATACCTTGAAGAACCGGTTGCAGAAATCCGTGAACGAGCCCAATGACTCCGTGGCGGTTGAAGACCTGGAGATCGGCATCGAAACGATCAAGCGGAGGAGCGAAGGCCTGCTAAAGTTTGCAGAAACTTATCGCAACCTCAATAAGATCACCACGCTGAACCTGAAGAAAGTATATGTCCGTGAGCTCTTTGGCAACCTGCACCAATTGATGCAGCCCACGTTTGAACAAAAGAACATCGAGCTGGAAATTATTTTAAGGGATACGGAAATATCGTTCGAAGCAGACCCGAGTTTGATCGAACAAGTGCTCATCAACCTCATTGTTAATGCGATTGAAGCGGTGAAGGAACAGGAAAACCCGCGCATCATCCTGTCGGCGGAATATACCACATTTAAAAAAGTAGTGCTTCGCGTGGCGGATAACGGAACGGGGATGCCCGAGGAATTGCTGGATAAGATCTTTATTCCCTTCTTCAGCACCAAGAAAAACGGGAGCGGAATCGGCTTGAGCCTTTGCAAGCAGATACTAATGCTGCACAGGGGCAACGTCCAGGTGCAGTCGCAGGAGGGAAAGGGGACCGTGTTTTCGCTGCAGTTCGGTTAGGGTTTTGCGGCTTCCGCGAAAAGTCGCTAAGGACGCAAAGACGCTATAACAATTCAACATTCAAAATTCAGCGTTCAAAACAATTACCTCCGCGGTTCACTTCATAAATAATTAATGCGCTTCCCTTGCCCAATTCAAAACAATAGTCACCTTTGGGAAATGAAAAAGCTCTTCACCCTTATCCTGGCCATCACCACCCTTTTTGCTGCTGCACAAAATAAAAAACAACCCGGCAAATCGAACGGACAGGTACTGCTACCAAATGGATGGAGCCTCTCGCCCGCAGGCCGCAGCCTGCCCCTCGGCGACCTGCCGCTCAACCTTGCCGTCTCCTCTACCGGCAACCTCATGGCAGTTACCAACAATGGACAGAGTACCCAGTCCATTCAGCTCATCGACACCAAAAATGAAAAGGTCCTCGACCAGGTCATCGTACCGAAAAGCTGGTATGGATTGAAGTTCAGCAATCATGATCAATATCTGTATGCCTCGGGCGGCAACGACAACCGCATATTGAAATTCAGGGTGACGAAAAACAAATTATCGCTGGCCGACAGCATCTACCTCGGACCCGAATGGCCCGTAGAGATCTCGCCTGCCGGCCTTGATGTAGACGATGCAAGACAGATACTCTACGTTGTGACAAAAGAAAATAATGGACTTTACATTATTGACCTCAAGACAAAGCAAAAAACCGATTCGCTGATGATCGGTGGCGAAGGATTCAGCTGCCTGCTTTCGCCTGACAAAAAAGAACTTTACATCAGCTGCTGGGGCTGCGACAAGGTGCTGGTGTTCGACACCTGGAATAAAAAAATGGTCTCGGAGATCAAAGTAGGCGACAATCCGAATGAATTATGCCTTAACAAAAAAGGCACATTGCTTTTTGTCGCGAATGCCAACGACAACAGTGTTTCCGTCATCAGCACAAAACAGCGCAAGATCATTGAAACGCTCGACGCAGCGCTGTATCCTTCCTCCCCCAGCGGATCAACAACAAACGGCATAGCGTTGTCGGCCGACGAAAAAACGCTCTACCTCGCCAATGCAGACAATAACTGCCTTGCTGTTTTCGATATCTCCAAATGGGGCCAGAGCAAATCGAAGGGATTTATTCCTGTAGGCTGGTATCCCACCAATGTAAAAGTGATCGGCAAAAAAATTTTTGTCGCCAATGGAAAGGGATTTTCTTCGATGGCCAATCCGTATGGACCCAGTCCTGTTGATAAGGACGAAAATGTTACTTATCAGCATGGCGACACGACCAAACCGACCGACGTGCAATACATCGGCGGCTTATTCAAGGGCACGCTCAGCATCATCGACATTCCGACAGAAAAACAGATGACGGCTTACTCGCAATCGGTATATCGCAACACGACCTATACCAAGAAAAAAGAATTGTGGTCGGGCAATGAGGCCAACAACCCCGTTCCTTCCAGCGTGGGTGCCGGCAGCCCGATCAAACATGTGTTCTACATCATCAAAGAAAATCGCACGTACGATCAGGTGCTCGGCGATATGAAAGAAGGCAATGGCGATCCATCTCTTGTACTTTTTGGCGAACACATCACACCCAACCAGCACGCGCTCGCCAGGGAATTCGTACTGCTCGATAATTTTTACTGCGATGCGGAAGTGAGCGCGGATGGACACAACTGGAGTTTGGGAGCGTATGCTACCGATTATCTTGAAAAGACCTGGCCCACCAGCTATGGCGGAAGGGGTGGCCATTATGATGCGGAAGGCAGCCGCGCCATTGCGAATAACAAAAATGGATTCCTTTGGGATAATTGCAAAAGAAATGGAGTGAGCTATCGCACTTACGGCGAATTTGCGGATGACTACAAAGCCAACATCCCGGTTCTTGAAAATCATTTCTGTCCTTATTACACCAGTTGGGACCAGAAGGTTCGCGATACAACGAGGGTAGGCCAGTGGAAAAGGGATTTTGATTCCATGGTCGCCATCAACAAAGTGCCGCAATTGAATACGCTCCGCCTGATCAATGATCATACGGAAGGACTGAGCAAATGGAGACCCACGCCATTTGCCCACGTCGCGGACAATGATCTTGCCGTTGGCCTGTTCATCGAACACCTCAGCAAATCTGCCATCTGGAAAGAATCGGCCGTATTCATCATTGAGGACGATGCGCAGAATGGAGCGGACCATGTGGATGCGCACCGCACTACCGCATATGTTGCAGGGGGCTTTGTGAAGCGAGGCTTTGTAGACCATACCATGTATTCAACGACGTCTATGGTGAGAACCATCGAATTGATCCTGGGGCTGCCTCCAATGTCGCAATTCGATGCCGCTGCTACGCCGATGTGGAATTGCTTTGCGACAATACCGGACCTGAGACCATTTACGGCAAGGCCGATCAATATTGACCTGGACAATAAAAACGTTGCGGTTAACGAATGGCAGAGACGGTCGGAAGCTTTTGATCTTACAAAGGAAGATGCAGTCCCGGATCTGGAATTCAATATTGTATTGTGGCATGCGATCAAGGGGGATGTGCCGTTCCCTGGACCGAGGAGAGCGGCGTTTTTGAAGGTGGCGGACGATGAGGACCTATAAGGTATTAAGACCTATAAGGTTTGGGCGTCAATTTTTAGACAATAGGTTTTTTGCGGCTCAAGTCTCCACGTCGAGCAACAGGCATTTTACCTTTCAAATTTTGTTGAAGCAGTTCTCAATCAAGGGCTCACAATCATATAGATGTTTTTTGGGGCAAGGTTTTCTCGAAGATTCCTCCTGTTCATAAAGGAAAAATACTTGTTGGAACACGAGATTTCATCAAGAAGTTAAGAGGTGATCATTGAGGAGATTTTATGATGAACCTATAAGGATTTAAAGACCTATAAGGTTTTAAAAACCTTACAGGTCTTTCGCCCATTCTTTCTTTAATGCCGCAAACTTCACCCGCGCCTCATTCATTGCTTTAATCATTTGGCTTGTAGCAGGCATATCGCTATCCTGTAATAGATCGTGAATAGAAGCAAAGTTCGATGCCAGCTGCGCCGCCCTTTGTGCTAACGATACATTTCGAGTAGCGCCAGAATTATCGTGGCCCTGCTGGCCATTTCCCTGAACCGCGACCGTAGTGTTCAACATTTGCATTAATTCCGTCCTTGCCCTATAGGCCTCCAGCGAAAGATCATGCTGCAATTGCACATCCTTTAAGGTGGTCTTTACCCGCGGATCCATTTTGATCGTGAAATTTTGTACAAACGTCTTCCCGTCTGCAATAAGTTTCACAGTATACCTGCCGGGCATCACCAGCGGCGAAGTTGGATTCGGTGCCGTATTCATATACACCGCCGACATCGGAAACGATGCCGGAACTTTTATTGGCGTATAATGAAGATCCCACACAAACCGGTGTGCACCCTTGGCAGAAGAAAGTTCCTGCTGAGGTCTTATCCAGTAAGAGGGTACGTTGCCCGCAGGGACCTCATATCGTTGATCCGTATTCGCAGCAGTGAAAACAAGATTTCCTTTTGCATCTGTGATCTCCAATGAAACCCGGGATTTGCCATCGGCGAGATAATAATCAATTGGCGCTCCGTCAGGCGGATTTTCGCCGGCCGGCTCTTCCTGCGGCAATGGTGTATCCGTATTCATACTCCATCGCACACGATAAGTGGTCACGGGTTGATAAAGTATTACTTCCCGGCTGCCTGCCTGTGCATTCCTTTGACGCAGCGGCGCTATAGCATCCAGTATCCAGAAGCTTCTTCCATGCGTGCCGATCACGAGATCATTATCCTTGACCACCAGGTCTCTGATTGAAGTGGCCGGCATGTTTAGCCGCAGGCTTTGCCAGTGGCCGCCATCGTCGAAAGAAACAAATACCGCGCGCTCCGTACCTGCATACAACAAGCCTTTCCTAACAGGATCTTCCCGAACCACATTCACCGGATCATCGGGCAACCCGTTCACGATTTCTTTCCAGGTGATTCCGCCATCATTGGTTTTGTAAATATGCGGATGCATGTCATCAAGGCGAATGCGATTGACAGCAG
>DATMHB010000478.1:0-3858 GCA_035555175.1 Flavisolibacter sp.
GGAAGATTATTCTCCGTCGATGGGCAAATGGATGCGCGCTGCAATTTATCCTTCTGCAGATGGCCTGACCGTATATTTCCATGACCTTTCAGCCGAAAGGGAAGCAGAAGAGAGAGCATATAAATCAGAAGAAGATTACAGGCTGTTCCTTGACCGGATCACAGACGGCTTTATTGTACTGGATAAGGACTTTCGCTACCGTTATGTGAACAAACAGATTGGTGACCTTGTAGGCAGGGATCCGGCTTCCCTGATCGGCAAAAATATATGGGAAGAATTCCCTGATGCAGTGGACTCGCTTACCTTCAAAGCATTCAGGACGGCATTCAATGAGCAGCGGTTCATCAGCAACATCGATTATTACGAGCCGCTCAACCTGTGGCAGGAAAATTATATCTATCCTTCGCCCGAAGGCCTTTCGATCTTTATTAAAGATATCAGTGCACGTAAAAAACTGGAAAAAGAAATGCAGGCACTGGAACGCGCGCAGCAGTTCGAGATCATGGTGACATCGCTCGAAGCACAGGAAAAGGAAAGAAATCACCTGGGCCGCGAACTTCATGACAACGTAAATCAGTTGCTGGTGGCAACAAGGCTGACGCTTAGCCTGATGAAGGACGATGCCAAAAAATTTTCGCCGGACTTCATTCAGAAATGCATCGACAATCTGGAGAAGGCCATACGTGAAAACCGCAGGATATCGCATGACCTTGTTACGCCTGAACTATCGGATGGCGACCTTGTCGACGAATTGCGCGAGCTTCTCTTTACAATGTTATTATCCAACGGCATCGAGGCAAAAATGGATACAGCCTCCTTTAATGAGTTCAATTTGGAGCACCAGAAAAAGATTGCCTTGTACCGCATCGCACAGGAGCAATGTACCAACATTGTGAAATATGCTAAGGCGAAAACCGTTACGCTTTCGTTATTGAGTAATGAAGACGCTTTTACCATGATCATTTCAGACGACGGCGTTGGTACCGATAATGAGTCGACGGACGGCATCGGTCTCAGGAATATCAATGCAAGGGCAAGATTCTTTGGCGGCTCGTCGCGCGTTCGTACAGGCAAGGGTTATGGGTTTACGCTGGAAGTGACGATCCCTGCCATGGCAATTGCCTGATCCCTTCTTTTTCTTAAGGTTATGCGGTTCTCAAAACGCCTGAGGATCGTCATTTAAATACAAAGTCATACCGGCGTGGATCTGAAAACATTTGTTCCGTTCTTTGCGTTCCATGGTCCCGATTTTCAACCTGCAACCTTTAATTTTATTGTTGGAGACGCACTAAGATGATCAGAGCTGAACAACAACATTGGGATACGATCTACGCCACGAAAGCGGAAGATGAAATGAGCTGGTTTCAACCTTATCCGGCTACGTCGATGGAGTTTGTAGAATTGTTTCAATTGCCGCTGCATGCAAACATCATAGACATTGGCGGAGGCGACAGTCGTTTTGTGGATGCGTTGCTTCAAAAAGGATATGAGAACATTTTTGTTTTGGATATTTCGGCCGTCGCCATTGAGCGGGCAAAGGAACGGTTAGGACCGCGTGCATCGAAAGTCAACTGGATCGTTTCAGATATTACCGTATTTGAGCCTCCGGTATCGTTTGACTTCTGGCACGACCGGGCAGCATTTCATTTCCTCACAACAGAGGAGAAAATTTACAGGTATGTAGCGATAGCAGAGCGGGCGATCAAAACAGACGGGTATCTGATCCTCGGTACATTTTCAGACAAGGGGCCCAAGAGGTGTAGTGGACTGGAGATACAACAGTACTCGGAAGCATCGATGTCGGCGAAATTTGAAATGGCATTTCAAAGGATAAAATGCTTGACGGAAGACCATAGAACGCCGTTTAATTACATTCAGAAATTTCTATTCTGCAGCTTTAGGAAGGGGAGATAAAGGGATCGAGATCTAAGTGCACATTGCTTTAGGAACAGCGGTTTTAATTCGTGAGGAACAAGACCGACAGAGCAGCAGCGAGGAACAGAGCCGGTCTACGCCGCGGCTTCGGCCGAACAGAGCGGGAGCGAGGGAAAAACAGAACGGCGGCCCTTTATCCTTTACCATCATTTAAATTTTTGATCATTGCAAACAGCATCTTGGAGATCTCTTCAAAGCTGGTTTGCAGTTCGTCTTTCGTGTCCGATACTATTTCTCCTTCATCAGACAAGAAACTGACGAGTGCGAAACATTCGAATACAGAACCTCTGGCCGTGATGTAAAAATTTCTTCTGTCCCTTTTACTGAACTTCGCGCTACCCTCCGCGATGTTAAGCATAATGCTCAGACTCGCACGGCCAAACTGATTTTTGACATAGGATGCCATCCCTTCTTTACGTTTCAGTAAGCTGTATACTATTTGATTGACGCGGAAAGCTTTCTGATATACTTCAAGGTCTTCGAAAGAGAACATACCGTGAGTTTCGATGGCAAGGTGGTTCTCGGAAGAACAGCTTCAAAGAGAAGTTAAACAAAGAAAAGAGAGGAAATACCCGTATTCCGTGGGAATTGAAACGAGAGCGAGGAACAGAGCGGCAGCGAGGGTAAAACAGAACGGGCGGCTCCGCTCTCGCTCCGCGTTCCCGCTCTGTTTTTGTGCCCCGGATCGGACTTGAACCGATACGACCGTTGCGGGTCACAGGATTTTAAGTCCTGCGTGTCTACCAATTTCACCACCAGGGCCTGATCGCGAAGTTAAAGGCGTGGTCTTAACCCACGTCAATTCCGCCCAAAAAAAATCCTCCACAGAGGGAGGAGATGCTTCGCAGTGAGCGGAAGACCGGGCTCGAACCGGCCACCCCGACCTTGGCAAGGTCGTGCTCTACCAAATGAGCTACTTCCGCTTGTTGGAGTGAAAACCACTCCTGATAAAGAACTTTTAGGGGTTGCAAAAATAGGCATTGGTCCTATTGCAACAAAAATTTTCTTGCTGTTTATTTAGGTGTGCTGTACTTGGGCGTATACAAAGTGCTCTCCTGTACCATTACATTATTCGGATGGGAATTTTCAAAACGCTTGCTGTACAGCTTATAGCAAGAACCGAAGGCAAACGCAAGAAAGCATCATACCGATAAATAAAAAATGAAAGCGGATGACGAAACCCAGTTGTGCGTGAAGTCCCTGTCATGAACCTTTTCCAATTCTTCCCTGTACTCTTCTTGTTGATAATCCATAAGTCGATTTTGTGCTGCAAAAATAAGGCAGGATCGGAAATGTTAAAAACATTTGAACAAAAACCTTTAGAGATAAAAAACTTGCGGGTTTGTGATCCCGCATATCTTTTACAGGTGTCTGCCTGAGCTGTTCAATTGCGTTGATTCCGGCCGTTCCCTTGCAGCTTTCTTCCTGTTTGAAGCCTTTCCCAGGATCTCACTAAAATATTTTTTTTGCTTTACAAAATGCTGCCACGCAATGTTACCGTGAAAAACGCCGGGAAATTGAGCGGGCTTTGTTCTCTCCGCATGGTCTTTCTTCTTCTTATAAAACAGCACCCAGTCAAAAAAAGCAAGGTGCGCTTTAAAGATCGCTATGAAATAGCCTGCTTCGCCAGAAAGCAGACCCTTTACTGCCGACACCTGATCAAGGAAAAAGCGAAACGGTATCTTCCACCATTTTTCATTCCATGACAGGTTCTTTGCCAACATGATCTGATTGTTGCGGAAATTCAAAAATGTTTTCCGGGAATTGCCTCTCGGCAAAGTACCTCCGCCCACATGGTACACGATCGATTGGGGGCAACAAAAGATCCTGTATCCGTGCCGGTGAAGGCGCCAGCATAGATCGATTTCCTCCTGGTGCGCGAAAAAATAATCATCAAATCCATGCAGTTGATGATAAGCTTTG
>DATMHB010000479.1:0-4335 GCA_035555175.1 Flavisolibacter sp.
AAGCCTGATCCTCGTAAGCCACGACCGGTATTTTATTTCCAAGACCGCCAATAAGATCTGGGAGATCGTAAACCACGAGATCAAGGAATTCAAAGGGGGTTACGAAGAATACGTGGAATGGAAAGAAAGAATGGCTTCGCAGAAACCGCCTCCTTCCGAAAAAGAAAAGCCGGCTGTTGTTTCAGCAAACGTCCAAACAAAAGCGGCGCCAAAGCAGCAGCCTTTAGCCAAAAACACTCCTTCTTCACAGGCACTAAAGACTTCCCTTCAAAAACAACAAAAGGTTTTTCAGCAGGCCGAGAAAAAACTCGCGGAGCTCAACGACCAAAAACAAGTTCTTGAGAATAAGCTGGCCCAGCCCGATATTTATTCCAATGGAACAGAATTCAAAAAAACAGAAGAGCAATACACGCAGGTTATGAAGCAGCTCGAAGCTGCGAATGAGGCCTACGAACTGGCCTTTGAGCGAATGATGAAGCTCGAAGAAGAGCTTTCTACCTTACCTCCATCATCTTGATAAAATCAGCGACGAGATAGCTGATCAATTTTCCTGTAAGTTCATCTGTCCTTCCGGTCGAAAGCCGCACCGCGCCCTCGCAAATATGGAGATAACAGGCATTGGCATGCGCCGCACACAGGTTGAGGTATTGACGTGCATGAATACTGTCAATGCCGCTGGGCGTACACGCGCTGCTTAAGGCATCTTCCACGCAATCAAGATCGAGCTCTATGCCTGTGAAATTATCATTCGTGAATTCGATGGCATGCGAAACCGCCTGGCGGAAATTTCTCTTTTCATGAATAAATATGTCTTCAAAACTAATGAAGTCGATGAACGGTGTGTTGACAATATCGAGCCATACATTTTGCGGCAAATAATTTTCATGAACACCCACCACACAATATTTCTGAAGGAAGCCATCCTCCTCTGCATAGCGGAAACCATTTCCGCTATGGCGTCCTTCGGCTGGACGGTAGTCGGTATGCGCATCGAGATTAATGCAATTGATCTGGGGAAGCGGGATCTTTTGCAGCTGATGAAGTCCTTTGGCTGCGCCTTTGATCAGGGGATACGAATTATTATGTCCGCCTCCGATGGCGACAGGGATCTTTCCTGCGGCTACAATCATTTTAACGACGGCCTCCACTTCATCATCGATCGCCGTTACTGCATGCCTGTAGGCCTGCACTTTTTCTTCATCATCATGGGCATTTTTGTCAATGAGATAAAGGATATCCCCAAAATCGAAATGTCCCATTACCGCGATCTCTTCGCCCGGAAGAAAATCATTGCTCTGCAGGGAAAGGAAGGACTGCAGGAAGGATAGCCAGGCGGTGCTCGTTCCCCCCGTTCCATAATTGGCCTGTACGCCAATATCTTCCGGAATCCCAAACACAACGTATTTGGAAGGAAGCGACCTGATTGCATCATTCACCGGTTCGCCGGCGGGCAACACCTGTACCCGCTCGCCCAATTTCGTTTCGAACCGTCGGAGGCGCACCAGGGAAAGAAGGTCCTGCCTGGTGTATCTTTTGAAATGTGCCATCTGCATCTTCGAATGTAAGCATCTAATCCGAATCCTGTACCCATTCGCCGCAGAGCATGCATCTCTCAATGAGATTGGTTCCGAATGAATATGGAAGGCAGGCGATCGAATTCATAGGCCGCGTGACCATGATACTGGCCTTCTTGCCAATGGCGATGCTGCCGCATTCGGATTGTAGCTCCATTGCATGCGCTCCGTTGAAGGTGGCTGCATTGATTGCTTCCTCTGGTAACATTCTCATTTGAATGCAGGAAAGGGCCACGACAAAATTCATATTGCCCGAGGGGGATGAGCCAGGATTATAGTCGGTAGCGAGTGCAATGGCGCAACCATTTTCGATGAGCTCTCTTGCCGGCTGAAAAGGCATTCGAAGAAAAAAAGCGGCCGTGGGCAACAGCGTACCAATGGTTTTCGATCCCGAAAGGATCTCTATGGCCTTTGTGTCCATACTTTCAAGATGATCCACCGAAACAGCGTGCACATTCACCCCAGCCTGCACTCCACCCGAAACAGAAAGCTGGTTGGCATGGATCTTTGCTTTCAGTCCAACCGCCATGCCTGCACGGCAGATGCGCTCTGTTTCTTCCTGGCTGAAGAAGCCCCGTTCGCAAAAAACATCAATATAATCGGCTAATCGCTCGCCGGCGATCGCCGGGAGCATTTCTTCGATCACAAGACGTATATATCCTTCGCGGTCGTCTTTGTATTCCTCAGGGATACTATGCGCACCAAGGAAGGTGGCTTTGATGGGTATCGACGATGCCCGCTTTAGCCGCCTGATCACTCTGAGCATTTTCAGTTCGCCCTCTACCGTCAACCCATAGCCGCTTTTGATCTCGATGGCGCCTGTGCCCATTTTGACCACTTCCTTCAAGCGCTTAAATGACTGGATGAAGAGCTGGTCTTCGGAAATGTCGTTGACCTGCCTGGCAGAACTCAAAATACCTCCGCCCCCCGCAGCTATCTCGGCATACGACAAACCTTTTATCTTGTCTACAAATTCATTTTCCCTGCTGCCGGCGAAAACCAGGTGCGTATGGCTGTCGCACCACGAAGGAAGAACAAGTTTGCCCCCGGCATCGAAGTGTTCATCAAAACCGTTTACATCATGTTTAAGATCTGCCATCTTACCCAGCCCGGCGATCCTGCCATCCTCGATCAGAAGGTAGGCATCATCGATACAAGGCAGGCTTGCCAGGCCGGTCCCTCTCAAAGCAGCACTGCTGTCTCTGGTATTAACAAGCTTGCCTATATGGGAGATCAGGATGGTCATGAAATGCGGTTCATGGCGTTGAGAATAAATTTTTGTTTACAGTTTTTTCAACGATGAGCTGCAATATAGATGAAACGGAGAAAATGCCGATGTCTTCACAGCACATGGCGATCTCTGTGCCGTAGGCACGATATTTTAATGAATGCTTCATCCAGAATAATTCGATCACTATTATGGCTCAGCAAGTTTCTGCTATCGACGACCGGCTTCATTGGTACAAGGACGCGATCATTTACGAATTACACATCAAGGCCTTCAGGGACAGCAACAGGGATGGCATCGGGGACTTCAGGGGATTGATGGAAAAGCTTGACTATCTGCAAGAGCTGGGCGTCACAGCCATCTGGGTCCTGCCCTTCTATCCTTCACCACAGAAGGATGACGGATATGATATCGCGGATTATTATAGCATCAATCCCAGATACGGAACACTGGAACAATTCAGGGAATTTCTAACGGAAGCACATAAAAGAAACCTCAGGGTGATCACCGAACTGGTCATTAACCACACTTCCGATCAGCATCCCTGGTTTCAGCGCGCGCGGATGGCGGAGAAAGATTCTCCGGAGCGCAATTTTTATGTGTGGACCGATGACCCTACGAAATACAAGGACGTCCGCATCATCTTTCAGGATTTTGAAGCATCCAACTGGACCTGGGACCCCGTGGCGCAGCAATATTACTGGCATCGATTTTTTCATCATCAGCCCGATCTCAACTACGATCACCCAAAGGTGCAGGAAGAAATCTTCAGGATCATCGACTACTGGTGCGCGATGGGCGTCGATGGGTTCAGGCTCGATGCAGTTCCTTATTTATACGAACGGGAAGGTACCAATGGAGAAAACCTTCCCGAAACGCATGCATTCTTAAAAAAATTACGAAAACATATCGATGAAAAATTTCCGGGCGTGGCCTTCCTTGCCGAAGCCAATATGTGGCCCGAAGATTCAGCTTCGTATTTTGGGGCGGGAGATGAATGCCACATGAATTATCATTTTCCCGTCATGCCGCGCATGTTCATGTCGGTACAGCAGGAAGACCGCTATCCTATCACTGATATTTTTGATCAAACGCCGCCAATTCCGGAAACCTGTCAATGGGCCATATTCCTGCGGAATCATGATGAACTGACGCTCGAGATGGTCACCGATGAAGAAAGGGACTTCATGTACAAGGTGTATGCAAAAGATCCAAAAGCGCGTATCAACCTCGGCATCCGTCACAGGCTGGCGCCACTGATGGACAATAACAGAAGCCGCATTGAACTGATGAACTCTTTGCTATTCTCCCTGCCCGGCACACCGGTGATCTATTATGGGGATGAGATCGGCATGGGTGATAATTTTTATCTCGGAGACCGTGATGGTGTGAGAACGCCGATGCAATGGTCGCCCGACAGGAACGCGGGCTTTTCCGAAGCCAACCCGCAACAGCTTTATCTGCCTGTGATACTCGATCCTGAATACCATTATGAAGCAGTGAACGTGGAGATGCAGCAGCGCAACACTTCAT
>DATMHB010000480.1:0-14108 GCA_035555175.1 Flavisolibacter sp.
GAAGTAATGGACGACTGGTGAAGACATCACGGTATCCTCGCTGTTTGATTGTGCGTGGCATGCTGCAGCCATTGATACGGACAAAAAGAGGAGTATGAATTTGAAGGATACGATATCGTGGATTCTTTTATGCATCTGCAAGTGACAGGGTTTCCTCTTTAAACCGTTTTTTCAGGCTGATTGGATAGATAATGAAATACCAGATAATAAAGAGTGCTGAAAGCGTAAGGAGAAAAATATTCAGTACGCGCGGCATTTTATAAAGCCCCGTAATAAAGCCCTCGAAAAAGGCAGCAATGCCAAAGACCGGGATCAGTCCGATCACTATTTTCACGCCATCTTTTACGCCCACCTGAAAAGCCTGAAGGCGCCGCATCGTGCCCGGGAAAAGATAGCTTGTGCCCATGATGACACCGGCAGCACAGGTGATGACAATGGCGGTAAGCTCAAGCAGTCCGTGCAGCATAACCGCAAAAATGAAATCAACACCGAGTCCCTTTGCTGCAAACATGAAATGAAAGACCCCCACCTCCATCGCCGTGCGGATAAGGGCAGTAATGGAAAGTATACCCAGCACAATACCTCTTACAAAAGAAATGATCGAAAAGATCACATTGTTCACCATGATACCCAGCCAGGAAAGAAAAGAATTGCCGGACTGGTATACGCCAAAGGGGTTGCCCTCGGCAATATTTTTTTCGGTCATGTCCACATAGGAATTGCCAAGCACTTCCCTTGTGAAGCCTTCATCCAGCTTTGCCGAAAAGAAACCGAGCAGATAAAAAAGAATGAACAGCGAAGCGGAAAAAAGAATGATCCTGTGATGCTTCCCGATAGTGAGGGGCACATCATATTTCCAGAACCTCACCAGCCGGTTCGATTCTTCCCTGCGGTTCTGGTAAATGCTCAGATAGATCCTTGATGCGAGCGAATTGATGTACTTCGTTACCCGGCTGGTCGGATAGTAAGTTTTGGCATACGACAGGTCGTCGACCAGCTGCACAAAGTCCCTGGCCATTTCATCGGCATCCGAAGACCCTCCCTGTTGGATATTCTCCCAGCGGTCCTTATTTTTCTTTATGAATAATCCTTCTCGCAGGTGGTAGCTTTTAGGCTTGTAAAATAGTATTTTTCGGCTTTATTAGCGGGGTATGCGGATTTTTATGGTTTATCTTCAAATAAATTAACGGAATATGAGCACTGTGCGGATCGCAACGAATTTCAACATCGATATCGAGTTCATATCTCCCGCTTTTTACCGCAGGTTGCTTGCCTGGGTCATCGACCTCGTCATAGAAGTCATCTATCTCATCATGGCAGGTAAATTTTTTAGCTGGCTTGCGAGCAACTCCGGGTCCGATGTAGATTCGCAATACAATCTCCAGTTCATACTCCTGCTGCTGCTCGTTCCTTTTTTAGTTTATCACGTCGTTTGTGAGGTCACCATGAGCGGACAAAGCGTCGGCAAAAAGATCATGGGCATCCGCGTGATCAGTGAGAACGGAGGTAAGCCCACCTTTGGTCAATACATTATCCGCTGGCTGATAAGGACCTCAGACTTTATGTTGTTTACAATGCTGCTGCTCCTTCCATATGCGCAATACTATGGAAACCGATTTTATTGGGGAATCGCGGGCGTGCTCGCGCTCTTATTGGCGGATATTGTTCTCGTTAATTCCAGAAAACAGCAAAGGCTGGGAGACATTCTTGCACATACCCTGCTCATCGATACGAAGCAGAATGAAAGCATCAACGACACGATCTTCCTCGAACTTTCAGAGAAATACATCCCATCCTTTCCCCAGGTCATGCAATTGAGCGACCGCGATATCAATTCATTGAAAGGCATCCTGGATACCGCAAGAAAAAGACATGATTTCGGCCTGGCGGAAATGGCCAGCGAAAAGATCAAGAAACACCTCAGGATAGATACAACGCTCTCCCCTTTCGATTTCCTTGAAGTCTTATTAAAAGATTACAATTACCTCTCGGCCAACTAGCGTCTTTAGCTCGTCGCTGCAATTCCCAACAGCGAAATGACCAGCAAAAGTCCATAGATAGCCAGGACGATAATGGTGATGATGCCCACATAACGGAACATTGACTTGAGGTTGAGAAATGCCGTGTTGAGCCGTTGCTGCTCGTTAGCATTAAGGGCTGTCTTCATTTGATTGGCGAAACGGAGTAGAAAAAGACACGGAAAGAAATAGATCACGCCGAAAATTATGGAGCCAAAAGCAACAATGGTGCCGAGGCCAGCCGCATTCACCGGCGTTATTTCATACCCTTCCGACCTGCTGAAGGAGCTGAGGCGGGTAGAATAATAAATGCCACCAAAAGCGATCAGTGCACACAAAATAAAGCCCATGATGGAAAGAAATTTTCCCCAGCGGGCGGTTTCCTGTAAATGCGCTTTCGTGAGCGGATCGATGGAAAGGGAAAAAAGTGTTGTGTTCTGTTCCATGTGAGTTTT
Organism: Flavisolibacter sp.; assembly: GCA_035555175.1. Taxonomy (GTDB): domain Bacteria; phylum Bacteroidota; class Bacteroidia; order Chitinophagales; family Chitinophagaceae; genus Flavisolibacter. Next base: position 2,474 of record DATMHB010000480.1, read on the forward strand.
GGTTTAGGTCTTAAAAATAGAGCTATTGCACCAAAAGCCAATCACCTGTTCTGAAGCATTCTGAACAATTCATAGTCTGCGATAAGATTGAATATGCCCATCAAAAAATTCACAGCAAGGATCATGAGACTGATGATGGCATGCTTCAATAGCCAGGTGAAGGACTCATTCAGCCGGCCCGAATCGGCATAGTCCATGGCGGCATTCACGCCTTTGCAAAAACGGAGATAATAATAGATCTGTACAGGAAGCAATAGAGAAATGATGAAAATATAAATGTAAGAGGTATATACCTGAAGCCGCGCGATCGGCGGAAGTCTGTACATCAACCTGGAATAGGCGACATACCGGAAGAACAATGAAAAAATATAGAAGACAGACATTGCAAAGCTGCAGACATACATGAATTTTACGATCCTCGTGATCTGCATCATGTAGGAAGCGCCGGTGGCATTGACGCGCACCTCGAATACATCTTCGTCCATATCACTGAAGGTAAATAGATACCCGCATAAAGGCTTTCAATAACTTCTGCCGTATGGCACGCTACGGAGTGACGAAAAAACAGTCCTTCTGCGCCAATGCTTCGGCAGACAAAGCCCACCTGCGCTAAGGCTTCGGCGGACAAGGCCGAGAGCGAGGGAAAAGACAGAGCGAGAAACAGGGCGAGAGCGCGGGAAAAAAAAGGGCGGGAAACAGAGCCCGCCTACGCCAAGGCTTTGGCGGACGAGGCGGAGAGCGCGGGGTATAGGTAAGCCCGGCGCTTTAGCTAGTTTATCTTTTACCTTTTTATCCTTTGCGAATCTTGCGGCTTTGCGCAAAACCCCCACATTAGTACGCCCGCGCGAACAGCACCCGCTGCGACGAAGGCTTGCCGGTGAGAATGCATTTTCCTTTTTCCTTTTCGTTATTCAGGGGAATGCAGCGTATGGTGGCCTTTGACTTTTCCTTGATCGCCTCTTCGGTTTCGGCTGTGCCATCCCAGTGTGCCAGTATGAATCCGCCTTTTTCATCCAGCAGTGTTTCAAATTCTTCCCAGGTATCAGCCCGCGTTATGTGTTCCTTGCGATAGGCTTCAGCCCTGATGAAAAGATTTCGCTGGATCTCGTCAAGCAGATTCTTTACATGATCAATGATGCCATCAAGGGAGACCGTCTGCTTTTCTTTCGTGTCCCTTCTCGCTACTTCTACTACATTATTCTGCAGATCACGCGCGCCGATGGCAATGCGCACAGGCACGCCCTTCAATTCATATTCGGCGAACTTCCAACCCGGACGGTTGTTATCATTATCATCGAACTTTACGCGGATGCCCAGTGCTTTTAGCTGCCTGATCATTTCTGCTGCCTTCTCTGCGATCTGCGCACGCTGTTCTTCCCCTTTGTAAATGGGGACGATCACCACCTGCAGCGGAGCGATCCTCGGCGGCAATACCAACCCGTCGTCGTCGCTGTGGGCCATTACCAGGGCGCCGATCAGTCTTGTGCTCACGCCCCAGCTGGTAGCCCATACATATTCCTGTTTGTTTTCCTTGCTCAGGAATTTTACATCAAAGGCTTTAGCAAAGTTCTGTCCAAGGAAATGCGATGTGCCTGCCTGCAGGGCTTTACCGTCCTGCATGAGGGCCTCAATGCAATAGGTGTCTTCAGCGCCGGCAAATCTTTCACCAGGCGTTTTTACACCACGGATCACGGGAAGCGCCATGAATTGTTCGGCGAAGGTGGCATACACTTCGAGCATTTGTTTTGTTTCCTCAACCGCTTCTTCAGCAGTTGCGTGTGCCGTATGTCCCTCCTGCCATAAGAATTCTGCAGTGCGTAAAAACAAACGCGTCCGCATTTCCCATCGCACTACGTTCGCCCATTGATTAATGAGCAACGGAAGGTCGCGATACGACTGGATCCAGTCCTTGTAGGTATTCCATATGATGGCCTCACTCGTGGGCCGGACCACCAGTTCTTCTTCGAGCTTTGCTTCGGGGTCCACGATCAATTTAGCCTTGGAAGACGGATCGGTCTTGAGCCGGTAGTGCGTAACCACGGCGCATTCTTTTGCAAAACCTTCGGCATTTTTTTCTTCTGCCTCGAACAATGACTTGGGTACAAACAGGGGGAAATAGGCGTTCTGGTGGCCGGTTTCCTTGAACATGCGGTCCAGCTCATCCCTCATATTTTCCCATAGCGCATACCCATACGGTTTGATCACCATACAACCCCTGACGGCCGAATAGTCGGCGAGGCCGCCTTTTATGACAAGGTCATTATACCATTGCGAATAATCCTGCGTTCTTGACGTGATCTCTTTACCCATAAATCTTATTATCCTTTTTCATTTATATTCGTCTCTTTTCCCAATTGAATCTGGAGAAATTTTCAGACCTTTAAGGAACTGTGCGTGTCGGGACAAGGTCCGGAAACGCGGATGGCTGGTGGTTTTAAAACAAAAACATAAAACCAAAATCCATTTTATTTATTATGTTTTACTTAACAGCAAATTGTGGAAATTTACTGTGAGATGGCAAAAGTAACATTAACCCTCTAAATCATCTGCCATGAAATCAGCTTTACCCCTTTTATCGATTGCTTTGCTTTTCGGAAGCTGCACGACAGCTTATAAATCAGGACAAACACCCGATGATGTTTATTTCTCACCCGAGCGACCTGTCAAAGAAAGTTATGTACGCCAGCAAAAGAAGGAAATAAAAAAGGAAGAGAAATTGTACCGTTACGATGAGGAAGCGTATCGCGACGACCGTTATCTGCGCATGAAGATCCGCGATCATCGTTATACGGGCCTGTACGAAGATTACTATTCCTACAATCCATATTACTACCATTACTACAATGGTTCGTTGACCTACAACAGTCCCTGGAACTCTTACAGCTACTGGAATTTTTATTACAATCCTTATTGCTCCAGGACCGTGTTCGTGACGCCGAAAACGCCTTCCTACTATACAAGGCCGAACAGACCCCGCACCTTCGACCTCAATGTTTTCAATCCGCCTCCGGCAAATACCAGCTCAAGAAATGTGAAGGGTTACAATTCAAGCCCGAGCTATGGCAATGCTTCACCCAGGTACAGTAACAGCAATTCGGAGAGCAACAACAATTACCGTAATAGCGGGACCAATGCGGGCAACTTCCTGAGGAACGTCCTGAATTCCGGCGGCAGCAGCAGCAGTTCAAGCAGCTCCGGTTCCAATTCTTCAGCTCCGAGCGTGAAGTCTTCGAATCCTTCCTCATCTTCTTCCAGCTCTTCAGGTGGAAGCAGCAGCGGAAGTTCCAATGCAGCGCCACGGAGGTTCTAAGCTTTTCTTTCTATACATTCGATATTGGATGCAAGACATCCCTGGTAATTCTTTGTCCCTTGCCTGCCATAAGCAGCGCTAAAAACGATTCTCGTATGAAAAAATTAGTACTCATAGCTTCAGCATTCCTCTCCTTCGCGGCCGCACGGGCGCAGGAACCTGCAGATGCCTTAAGATATTCATGGAATGTGCAGGGAGCATCGGCCCGCATCATGGCTGTTGGCGGCGCCATGGGCTCTCTTGGCGGTGATATCACGGCCAATTTTGTAAACCCCGCAGGCCTCGCATTTTACCGCACCGGCGATTTCATCTTCACACCGAACTACAAGTTCGGAAAAACGAAGTCCAGTTATTTCGGAAGAACTGAAAAAGAAAAGTCAGACAAGTTTACATGGGGAACCACGGGCTTTGTCATCGGAGGCGGTAACAACAACGGATCGGTGCGCAGTTCAGCCTTCAGTATTGCGTTCAACCGCACCGCCGATTTCAACAGCAATATTTTATACCGCGGACAAAATAATCAAAGCTCCTATTCACAGAAATTTCTCGAGGAGATCGGTCGCAATAATGTAAAAGACGGGAATGTGCTTTCAGAGGCTTATCCATTTGGTTCCAGTCTCGCCTTCAACACCTACTGGATCGATACCATTGGGGGCAGCACGAATGGTAACTTCAGATTCCAGAGCCGGTCGGCCAATCTTTTATCTACGGGCCTGTTGCAACAAAATACGGTAAGCAGCACAGGCGGAATTGATGAAGGAGCATTGGGTTTTGCAGTCAATTTGCATGAGAAGCTGATGGTCGGTGGTTCTATCGGCATTCCATTCCTGCATTATAAAAGAGTCGGTGAATTTGTTGAAGCCGATGCCACAAATAACCCGGCCAATCATTTCAACTATGCTATCGTGAATGAAACGCTGAGTTCTTCAGGCGTTGGTATCAACCTCAAAGCAGGATTGATCTACAAGCCGATGGAATACTGGAGACTCGGACTGGCAGTGCACTCCCCTACCTTTTATACGCTCACGGACCGTTATGAAACCGATATCACCGCCGACGTCGAAAATGCTAATGTCCTCACGGATTATTCGAAGGACTATACCGAAAATGCGCCTTCGCAATTCAAGTACAGCTACATGACGCCGTAGAAAGTGATCGGAAGCGTTTCCTATGTGATCAGGGAGATCCAGGACGTGACGAAGCAGAGAGGATTTATTACCGCCGATGTTGAATACGTAAATTATAAAGCTTCTTCTTTCAGTGTGGATGCAACAGACGATACAGACGAATCCACGAGGACCTACCTGAAGCAATTGAACAAGGCGATTGACAATGCTTACAAGGGCGCGTTCAATTTCCGTGTGGGTGGCGAATTAAAATTTACAACCGTAATGGCGCGGCTTGGCGCCGCATACTATGGCAACCCTTATAAAGATATCAATGGTGAAAAAGGCAGCAAGTGGAACTTTAGCGGAGGCCTCGGCTACCGTAATAAGGGTTTCTTTGTTGATGCCACTTATATCCTGGGATTGAACAGGGATGTAAATTTTGCCTATCGGCTGCAAAGCGCACGCTATTCGGGGGCTTCGCTGAAAAACTCGACAGGGAATGTACTGTTGACCGTTGGCTTTAAGATCTGACACCAGAACTCTACATAGATGGATAAAGGGCGCCTATGGTGCCCTTTAGTTTTAATGGTAGCTGCGCACGGATTATATTGCCTTAATTTAGAGCCGATAAATGAGCCTGGTGCACCTTCATGAGTAAACGCAATTTATACGCCTTCATCATTTCATTTGCTTTGCTGATCACAGTAATTGTGTTGACCAGGCTTTCGCTCAACAGAATGAGAACCTATTCCGATTGGGTCGATCATACACGTGAAGTCATCACTACGTTCGAAAGCATATCGAATAATTTCAAGAGCGCCCAGGTGTACACGCCGGTGCACGACACGGGCTCGCTACGCAATTTTTATGAATTTTATAAAGCAGATGCAGAGCGCATCAGCGGTGAGCTGGACTATCTAAAGAGGGTCGTCAGGGATAACACAGAGCAGGAGCAACTCGTCAAAGCTCTTTCCGATTCAGTGAGCGCACGGATGCCGCAACTCATGCAGAACAATACCACGCAGCTGATCCAGACAGGCTCTATACAAACGCTTAACAGTTTGCTGAACATCCATGAAATGATCAGGAAGGGGATATCAAATGAAAGGCTCCTGCTGGCGAAGCGATCGGACGACCTGGAACGATATAGCCGGTTCAACACCCTCCTCTCTTCGGCTTTCGGTATATTCGCCATATTGCTGCTGCTCTTTGCGTTCCTCTCCAACCTGTTTCTTTCGAGGCGCAGGAAGTGGCTTGAGGGTTTTCTCGAATCGATCCTCAATAATTCTCAAAGCGGCATTGTTCATTACAAGGCCATCAGGGAACAAGGAAAGATCGTGGACTTCAAGCTTCAATTTATCAACAAGGCCATCGATCACCTGCTTGGGGTGAATTCGGCAGATCTGCAGGGAAAAAGATTGTCCGAATTTCCTTCCTATGTGCGTGAAACCGATCTGATGCAACGCTATATTGAAGTGGTGGAAACGGGGCAGCCCGCAGAGTTGGAATCATTTTATAAGCGTGCCAACATCGAGAGCTGGTTCCTCGTTAAGCTCTCCAAACTCGACGATGGTGTGATCGCTTCCTTCAATGATATTTCACAGCTTAAGAAATACGAAGACGAGCTGAAGGAAAATATCCGTGAGCTCGAAAGGTCCAATACAGAACTCGAACAGTATGCCTATGTGGCCAGCCATGACCTGCAGGAGCCCCTGCGAAAAATCCGTTCGTTCGGAACTTATTTGCAGGACACGCAGGGTAATAAGCTTGATGATAAAGGGAAGCAGCAGCTCGAAAAAATCCTGAGCTCTGCGGAGCGCATGTCGGTATTGATCAAAGATATCCTGAGCTTCTCCAGCCTGAAAAAACAAGGCACGGTTGAGATGACCGATCTCAATCTCATATTTAAAGCAGTTCTCCAGGACATGGACCTCATGATTTCACAAAAGAAGGCAATCGTAAAACAGGAGGAGCTGCCGGTGATCGAAGCGATCCCTTTGCAAATGACCCAGCTGTTCTATAACCTGTTGAATAATTCATTGAAGTTTGTGAGTGAAGAAAGAATGCCGCTGATCCAGGTGAAATGCCGCAAGATCGGCGAAGGAGAGAAATTACCTTCGCTGCAGAAAGGTTTGGATTACTACGAGATCATCTTCTCCGACAACGGCATCGGATTCAGCGAGGAATATTCGGAACAGATCTTTGGGCTGTTCAAGCGGCTCAACGATAAACAATTTTATCCGGGATCGGGCATTGGCCTCGCACTGGTGAAGAAGGTGGTGGACAATCATCATGGCGACATCATTGCAAAGGGAATGGAGAACGACGGGGCACAGTTTTATATTTATCTGCCGAAGCGGCAGCCGGGTTTCGCGCAAAGGCGATAAGAACGGAAAGACGCGAGAAGAATTCAAAATTCATCCCGCCTCCGCGGGAGAAAAGGCTTAAAGCACCCCCCCCCCGCCGCGTCGCGGCTACTGTTCCTTAGCTCTCTCGCTGTGTTTCACGCAAGGACGCAAAGCCGCAAAGTTCGCAAATGATAAAGAGGTAAAAGGCAAACTACCTAAAGCACGGGGCTTACCTATATGCCTCGCTCCCCGCCCTGTCCGCCGAAGCCTTGGCGCAGGTGGGCTCTGTTTCCCGCTCTTTCTTTTTCCCTCGCTCTCTGTCCTGTCCGCCGAAGCCTTGGCGTAGGCGGATACTCGCCTAACAAATGCAAAATAAAAAAGCGGCCGGGGGGCCGCTTTAATTGATGAGGATTGAAGTTTATTGTTTTACAAATGTCACTTCATAGCTTGGACCGCCACTGGTGTCGGTAACGACCAGCGTAGTGCCATCAAACGATTTAATGGTATACACTTCGCCGTCCATAGTGATGGAGGTAGCACTTGTGAGTGACCATGTACCCGTGTCATCCGCCGTCGTTGGAGAGCACGCAGTGCCGGCATCAATAACCGCATAGGAAAGATTCGCGTTCAATTTATACTGGTCATCCCTTTCGCAAGGCTCGAAGAAATTCGCGTTTGGGTCCGGGTTATTGAACACGTTCACATATGCGCCGCCGTTGCCAACCCTGGCCGCCGTGATGATATAAGTGCCGGTAAGATTTTCCTGCGTTGGAGTTACCTGTTTTGGACTATCGTTATCCTTCTTGCAGGAAGAGAACAGGATAGCGATGAAAGAAAGAGCAATGATTGTCTTTTTCATAAGGTATTAATTGTCCGATAAACATACTCTGAAACGGGCTGAAAAGCAAGACGCGCCCCCTAGGGGCAAACACTTAAAACGGGTTTCGCGTAAAGCCCGCAAAGGCGCGGAACTTTTACGGGGATCCGCTGGTAAATAACCTGTAAAAGATTGGTGGTTTTCCGCTTTTAGCGGCTTGGTCCCGAACCCTGCTGCAACCTGGCCGCGTTAACGCGAAACCAAAACTTTCATCACCGACCCGGCATCGGGCAGGGTCCATTGAAATGCAGGATCCTTCCTGAACCAGGTCATCTGGCGCTTCGCATATTGCCTGGTATGCTTTCGTATGTCCTCCACCGTTTGAGCGGTGGTCATCTCTCCCTTGAACTGTGCAAAGCACTCCCTGTACCCCACCGTTTGTAGTGCATTGAGGTGCTGATAGGGTATCAAAGAGCGCGCTTCCTCCAGCAGTCCGTTTTCCATCATTTGTCCGGTGCGCGCATTGATGTTACGATGCAATTCTTCTCTGGGTAATGCAAGCCCGATCTTTACAATATTGAATGGCCTTTCTTTTTTTTCTCCCTTCCGGAAACGGAGAATGGACTGGCCTGTCGCCTTGAATACTTCGAATGCACGCATCAGCCGTTGCGGATTGAGCACCTCTCCTGCGGCGTAATACAACGGATCGAGTCTTTGCACCTCGGCCTGCAGCCATTCGAGACCATTCTCCTGGTACGCAACGATAGTTTCATTGTGGATGTGCTCGGGCACTTCCGGAAATTCATCGACCCCTTCTGTAAAAGCCTTAATGTATAACCCGGTGCCGCCCACCATTACCACAGTTCCATATTGCTGCAAAAGCGCTTCCGTTTTTTGAAGGGCATAGCTTTCAAATGTTGCCGCGGTAATTTTTTCATGAATGGAATGCGAAGCGATAAAATGATGCTTCACGGTATGGAGCTCTTCTTCAGAAGGACGCGCGACACCGATCTTTAATTCTCTGAAGCACTGCCGGCTATCGGCGGAGATGATCTCCGTGTTGAGCTGTTGTGCAATTTGTATGGCAACCGAAGTTTTGCCGACGGCTGTCGGTCCCGCAATTATGACCACGGTTCTTTTTTCAGCCATCACCAAATAAAAGAAAAATTCCTGTAGCAGGATGAACAATCAAAAGGCGCGCATTCCAGAGGATCAGAAATCATCGCCGCCAGCCGTTTCTTCGCCACCGGCTTCGAGGTCATCGCCCGCTGATCCTTCTTCGCCTTCTTCGCCAAAGCCTTCGGCATTGCTCGACAGATCGTATTTTTCTTCCACGTCCGCAAAGCGCTCACCGAGGAGGCTCTTCGTTCCATACTGGCTCGGTGCGATGCCTTCCTTGCGCACCATGGCCGGATAGTTGATCTTTGGATTTTCTTCCTTCGATACATTGATCAACTCAATGAGGAAGGTCCAGTTCTTATTAAAATCGTAGATGTAAACAAATTTTTGATTTGGGTCCCTGATCTCGGAACCGATGGTCGTTTCCCTCATCAGCAATGGTGCGGCCTTGTAGGGTTTATCGTATCGATCAAGGCTGATCTCCCGTCCCCGCTGCCAATGATCATTGCTGCGGAAAAATGTTGCCTGATGCTTGCTGTCGAACTCAAACGCTTTGAGGATGGTTTCGTGAAGGTCGAAAAAGCTTTGCTTATGGCGGATCGCAACATCGCGGTATACGCTGTCGTCCTCCTCCAAATAAACTCTGAATCTCAGGATAGCCATGGGTATCAAATGGAATAAACCTCAAATATAATTAAAACGGCTTAGTCGCAGGCACGAGGCCGCACTCTTTACCTTTCTCCAGCATAAAGCGGAAGGCGGCATCATAGTCGTTGGGAATATGGCCATCGAGAATGGCATCCTTGATGGCATCTTTAATGACGCCGACCGGCTTGGACGGAGCAATGCCAAAAGTTTCCATGATGATCTCACCCGTAATGGGCGGCTGCCAGTTCCGGAGGTGGTCCTTCTCCTCCACTTCCTTGCATCGCTGCCGCACCATCTCGAAATTGGACAGGTAGCGTTTTACCTTCAGGCGGTTCTTTGAAGTGATATCGCTTTCGCAAAGGATCATCAGGTCTTCAATATCCTCGCCCGCATCAAAGAGGATGCGGCGTATGGCGCTGTCGGTAATATTTTCTTTCGTTAGACTAATGGGACGCAAGTGCAGCTCAACCAGCTTTCTTACATATTTCATCTGATCGCCCAGGGGCAGCTTCAACTGATTGAAGATCTTTGGCACCATCCTGCCTCCTACTACATCATGTCCATGAAAGGTCCATCCATGGCCTTCCTCGAAGCGTTTGGTAGCGGGCTTGGCAATATCATGGAGCACGGCGGCCCATCGCAGCCAGAGGTTGTTTGAACGTTCGGCAACATTATCGAGCACCTGCAGGGTATGAAAAAAATTATCCTTGTGGCCAAGGCCATCGATGTATTCGGCGCCGGCAAGGTCCACCATTTGCGGAAAGACGTGACGCAGCAGACCGCTCTCATACAAAAGACGGAAGCCAATCGAAGGCTTATCGGTAAGCAGGATCTTGTTGAGCTCATCGGTGATCCTCTCACCGGAAACAATTTTGATCCTCGCTGCATGATCCCTGATGGCCGTAAAAGTTTCAGGATAGATGTGGAATTTCAGTTGGGTTGCAAAACGGATGGCTCTCATCATGCGCAATGGATCATCGCTGAATGTTTGCTCGGGATCAAGCGGCGTGCGGATGAGCTGTTGCTTCAGATCATCGAGACCATGAAAGGGATCGACAAGTTGCCCGAAATCATCAGCGTTCAGGCTGATGGCAAGGGCGTTGATGGTAAAGTCGCGGCGGTTCTGGTCGTCGATGAGAGAACCGGGCGCCACCTCGGGATTGCGTGAATGAGAGCGATAACTTTCCTTGCGCGCACCTACGAACTCAAGATCAAAACCATCGGGCATGCGAAAATGGGCGGTACCAAAATTCTTGTAATAGCTCACTTTCGGAGCGGGTTTGAATTCTTTGGAGGCACGTTCGGCCAGCTGAAGTCCATCGCCTACGCATACGAAGTCAGCATCCTTGGTAGGACGGCCGAGGAGCTTGTCGCGAACGAAGCCGCCGATGAGATAGCACGGAAAATTCAGTTCGCCGGCGGCCTGGGCGATCTTCCTGAAGATGCGGATCTCTGCTTCTGTGCATTCAATGTCCATCGCGACAAAGATAAAGAGGGAGACCAAACGCAAAGAAAAGCAGAATTCAAATTGATCATCAGTCTCTGATGACATCGACACTCCCATCCGTTTTCCATTTGACTATCCGCGACGGCTGTGCGGGCGTCTCATCGTCCTGCCTCCATTGAACGATATGATCGACAGCGCTCTTTACTTCCTCCTGAATATCCTTGAAGCTCTGGGGCGCGGGCTGTCCGCTGATGTTGGCCGATGTAGATACAATGGGCCTGCGCAAACGCTTCGCCAGATGCCTGCAGAATCGATCACGGGTGACACGGATACCAATAGAACCATCGGATGCAACAAGGTTATCGGGCAATCCGACAGCTTCGTTAAAAATTACGGTCGTGGGTCTTTTCTGTTCCTGCAAATAATCAAAAACAGCGAGGTCCGGGTTGGCCACGTATTGCATCACCGACCGTTCATCTGCCATCAGGACGATGAGACTTTTTGATTCGGCGCGCTGCTTGATCCGGTAAATTTTATTGATGGCTTCGTTGTTCAGCGCATCGCAACCAATGCCCCAGATGGTGTCGGTTGGATAGAGGATCACCCCTCCGGATCTCAGCACTTCCAATGCCTTGCTAACTTCCGATTCAAAGAATGTATTCTCCATCAGGCATAAAGCTTTACAGTTTCAACAATCACGTTCGTACTAAGCCGCTCGAGACATTGCGGCGTTGCATAGCGCACGCAGATATTTTTTTCACAGGGCTCGCACGATTATTCTCGAAGCCGTATGATAGAGCGCAATTTTGAATTGTAGGGGGCCGTGTTTTTTTAATT
>DATMHB010000481.1:0-2669 GCA_035555175.1 Flavisolibacter sp.
AATGCAAAGGGCGCCCCCGCTGTGATCCTGATCGCCGGCTTGCAGGGTAGCGGTAAGACCACCTTTAGCGGAAAGCTGGCCAACTACCTCAAAAAGCAGAAGCTTTCACCGATGCTGGTAGCAGCCGACGTATATCGTCCGGCAGCCATGGAACAATTGAGGATCCTGGGAGAACAGGTAGGAGTGGACGTGCATGTGGAACCCGAGAACAAGAATCCGGTGGAGATCGCACAGAACGCGATCCGCGAAAGCAGGACGAAAAATAAAAATGTGGTCATCATCGATACGGCAGGCCGGCTCGCCATCGACGAAGCCATGATGACCGAAGTGGCCAATATCAAATCAGCCGTCAATCCGCAGGAGATCCTGTTCGTGGTGGACAGCATGACCGGGCAGGATGCCGTGAATACGGCGAAGGCCTTTAATGACCGCCTCGATTTTAGCGGCGTGGTGCTCACTAAGCTGGATGGCGATACAAGAGGCGGCGCGGCACTCTCCATCAAATACACAGTGAACAAGCCCATCAAATTTATCAGCAGTGGGGAAAAGCTCGATACCCTCGATGTTTTTTATCCGGAGCGGATGGCCCAGAGGATCCTTGGCATGGGTGATATCACCACCCTTGTGGAGAGAGCACAGGAGCAGTTTGATGAAGAACAGGCAAGGAAGCTTGAGAAGAAAATCAGGAAGAATCAATTCGATTTTGCTGACTTCAAGCAACAGCTTGAGCAGATCAAGAAAATGGGCAATTTAAAAGACCTCATGGCGATGATCCCTGGCGTAGGCAAAGCCATCAAGGATATCGACATCAGTGATGATGCGTTCAAGGGCATCGAGGCGATCATCAATTCGATGACCCCGGAAGAACGCAGCAACCCGGACCTCATTGACGGCAGCCGCCGCAAAAGGATTGCAAAAGGAAGCGGCAAAGACATCTCGGACGTAAACGCATTTATGAAGCAGTTCGAGCAGATGAGGGAAATGATGAAGAGCATGAACAAAATGCCAATGGGCAGAATGATGCCCGGCATGCGGAGGTAATGATCAAGTGGGAATGCTGAATATACAAGTTGGAATTTTGAATATAGAAGTGTTCGACGGAATTTAAATAAGCAGGTTAACGCAAAGAGCGAAAAGCGCGCAAAGAGAAGGCAATGATTCTATACCGCTCTGCGCCACTCGGCGTCCTCTGCGCTCTTTGCATTTGCGATGCGATCATGTTACGAAGAACCGGCCGCCGGTGCCTGCCGCATTCGGGCCGGCCTTCCCGCTCCTGGGCCATCCTGTAACATTTATCAATTCTTTATTGTGATTATCCTTTCCAAGCCTTAGATTTGCAGCTTAACAATTATTGTTTCACGCATTTAAATTTCTATTTAAGATGCCAGTTAAAATCCGTTTACAAAGACACGGGTCAAAGAAGCGACCCTTTTACTTCATTGTCGTTGCAGATGCACGCAGTCCCCGCGATGGTAAATTCATTCAAAAGCTCGGTACCTACAATCCACTGACCACACCTGCCACCGTGCAGTTGGATCGTCAGCGTGCATTGGACTGGTTACACAAAGGTGCTCAACCAACCGATACCGTTCGAAAGATTTTATCGTATAAAGGAGTGCTTTACCTGAAGCATTTATTGCGTGGTGTAAAGCTCGGATTGTTTGATGAAGCAACAGCAATGGAGAAATTCCAGAAATGGCATTCAGAGCATGAAGCCCAGATCAGGAAGCGCCAGGAAGAAGCTCAACGTGAAAGAAGAGGCAGAAGGAATCCACCTTATCAGCGCAGGGAAAGAAGACCTGCTCCTAATGAGGGTTCCGAAGGCTGATTTCATCCAAGACCTTCAACGAATTAATCCCGACGATACTGTCGGGATTTTTTATTTCTTTCACCATCAACCTTCCGACCTTTGCGGTGACCAAAAACAACGATGACAGAATATTTTAAAATAGGCAAGTTCGTTACCCTTTTTGGGCTGAAAGGTGAGCTGGTATTGAAACATAATCTCGGTAAGAAGACGCTGCTCAAAGGACTCAAAGCCGTTTTTGTAGAAGAAAGAAAGGAAAGTTTTATTCCCTGGTTCGTTGAATCATCGAGGACGAAGACGGAAGATGAAATTTATATAAAACTGGAAGGGGTCAATACACGCGAACAGGCGGTGAGCCTTACCCAAAAAGAAGTATGGTTGCCCGAGGATGATTTCAAAAAATATTCGGCGCGCACTTCGCCCATTAACCTGCTTGGCTTCGACGTGGTGGAAGCAGATAAGATCCTCGGCCGGATCATCGAAGTGATCGAACAACCACATCAGGTGCTGTGCAGGATCAGTTATCAGGACAAGGAGGCCTATATTCCCCTGCACGAGGAAACGATCAGAAAAATTGACAGAAAAAAACAGCAGGTTATAGTCGTGCTGCCTCCAGGATTACTGGAAATTTATCAGTAGATACGCCCACGGCCTTAATGGCGTTGCGGGCCTGGATCAGATGCCTTTGTTCGTGGGCGATAAGGAACCTGAACATATCGCCCAGCTTCAATCTTATCAGGCGGCTGATGGCTGTTGGTATGTGGATCGTGCTGAGGTTTCTTCTCCTTGCCACTTCCAGGACCTGCAACAATTTTTCCTGGTGTCCAACGAATTCATTGAATACACTTTCCACGTTCACACT
>DATMHB010000482.1:0-3023 GCA_035555175.1 Flavisolibacter sp.
TTGTCATACAGGAAGGTACCTGTACCGGAATCTGAAGTGAACACGAATCGGAGCCTCAGTGCGGTCTGGCCCAGATAATTGCTCAGGTCAAAGGTCTCAGGCGTCCAGTAATCACGGATACCTGTAAGCGCAGGCTGGCCATTCAGCGTTGATCCGTCGAGTGTGCCTGGCTCCTGGATCGTTGTGGACCCGGCGATGGGTACCCAGGTGGTTCCGTTGGTAGATACCTGCACCTGCACCTTATCGCTTGCATTCTCGATCCTGTGCTTGGTCCAGAATGTAAGGTAGGCGGCCGTTTTGCCTCCCAAATTGAAAGTGCTGTTATATTGAATCGTTCTTGTAGTGCTTCCCGTATAATTACCCCCCGGTGATTCGGTCAATGCATTGCTTCCGTTATATGCCGCCAGATTTGTATAGGCCCATTTGTCAGCTACGTTACTGGTCGACGTCCAGTTGGTGGCAAAATTGCCTGCGGTCTCCATGTCATCAGTGAATAAAACCGTTGGGTTCAGGAATTTCACAACCGTATCCGAATAAGTATACCCGGCAGTGGTGATCTTCCACGCATATTTGATCCGCTGACCACTGGTCATTGTCGGATACACAGAAAAAGGAATTGTTCCGTTTACTACTTCATAGTACGACATGCCGGGGATTGTAACCGGTGCTCCGACCGTCTTTACATTTTCGATCGGAACCAGCGTTACCGTCACCGGGCTGTTACCCAGACCGAGCCTTCTTACCCTGTAAGATGCAGCATTACCGGTCAATGAAGTAAACGCTATATCAGACGCATCCTGAATATCGACATAAGTTCCTGCCGCATAAATCAGCTGAAGGTTCTGGTAGCACATACTCTTGGACAATTGCTCAATTTGATTCGCGGGCGCCCAGAAGTTCCTGGTGCCAAGATTTGTGGTGTTGGTATTCACAAGGCCGCCGCCGGCAGACCCTTCGCCTGTCATGGCAAAAACGGTATCCTTTAATCCGGTACCGGTTCCCGAACCAATTTCACCCATTAGCATCCAGTCCTTAAATCCTCCGGCCACTTCGTAACCAAGGGCATCGTAACTATCCGCCGCCCTCATACCGTTGTACATGCCCATCAGCGCTGGAACGGCGGTATACCAATCCGAACCTTTCTGTGTCATGGCGCCTACGTGCAATTCTTTTCTTCCGAAAGGAAGAGAATAATATGGGCCATAAGAGTGCTGGTCAAAACCTACTACGATGTGGTGTGCCTTTGTAAACGCACGCACCGCCTGGGTTTCAGGCTCAGAGAACGCAGAGGGTCCGTAATAAGTATCAAGGGTCGTAGTGCTGCTTCCACAGCTTGTAGAAGGACCCGAAATAGGTGCACTACAGTTTGACCAATCCACACCCCAGTTCCTGTTCAGGTCAACTCCATATGATGTTCCTCCATTCGGTCTCCGGTTCTTTCTCCAGTCTCCACCCGGCGTATTCGTTCCGTAGGCTGTCCTATTGTATTCCCAACCATCAGGGTTAAAACAAGGAATGATATAGATCTCACGGTTATCCACGAGGTCTTTGATCCTTGCGTCCGCATAATATTGTTCACACAGGTATTCCATCAGGAAGATCATGCTCGATCCGCCGATGGCCTCGCGGCAGTGCTGAAGACCCATCATCAGCACTTCAGGCTCATTGGTTTCATCGGTGGCTACGTTATCCGAGATCTTGATGACCCAGATATCGCGACCTTCGGTTGAAAGACCGATGGAAGTTTTTGTTGCAATGGCCGGATAGGCAGCAACAAGATTATCCATCGCCGTCACCATTTGCGCATAGCTCAAATAACCGCCATAAGTAGTAGGAAGCGGGAGAAACGCAGCAGGCGTTTTGATAATACCCCATGAGTCCTTGCC
This sequence comes from Flavisolibacter sp., assembly GCA_035555175.1. Lineage (GTDB taxonomy): Bacteria > Bacteroidota > Bacteroidia > Chitinophagales > Chitinophagaceae > Flavisolibacter. The sequence goes on from DATMHB010000482.1 coordinate 1,887, forward strand.
TGGCTGCTCAATGGCAACGCGGCTCTTATCGTGGTTTTTCAATGATGCGAAATAGATCTTGTTGAGAGAATCGAGTTCCTTCATCACATCCGGCGTAAGTATCTCGTAACGGTATGGAGTGGTCTTCAACTTTGCCAGGTCCATTTCATTGATCTCGGAAATGATCCCTCCATCCTGGTCGGTATAAAAGTGGTCGATCTGTAATAATCCCAGCAGCTCGGCAGTTTTATATCTGTCTGCGGGCGGATGGATCTTGACCTTCATGATCTTATATGTCAACTTCTGCGCTGAAGAAATAATAGGCAGAGATAAGAACATGACAAAGAGAATCAAAAGGCCTGTTTTGGTCTGTTTCATAGAATGGTACGTTTTGAGGAAAATTGTTAGCTTCTTGGTTTATTTTTTTATTACAAGCTTTTCAATGTATTGTTTATTGCCCACCTGCAGCTGTACCGAATAGATACCGTTACTGAGGCGGTCAACGGGTAGCATAAATGTTTTTAATCCGGCTTCGATCGTAACAGTTTCGGCATACACTGGTCTTCCCATAATATCAAGCACTTTCACCGATCCCTGTCTCTTGTCATCTCCATTGATGCTCATCTTTACGCTGTTTGATGCCGGATTGGGCGAAAGCGTAAACGAAAGGACATCATTGAATATGATCGTGCTGATCTTACTGTAAGAGAATGATCCGTCGGGATTCTGCGTTCTCAGGCGGTAATACGACGTGCCGTTTAATGGACTTCCGTCCGTGTACGCATAGTTAGAGCCGGTGCCCGTGCCATTTGTTACGTTCAGAGATGACCAGTCCATCATATTTGTACTTCTTTCAACTTCATATTTAGTTCCCAACTGGTCGCCTGAAGTCTTCCACTGCAGGTCTACCGCCTTACCGTTCTTCATTGCATTGAAGGAAAGGAGTTGGGTAGCGAGCACGTAGTTGTTAACAGGAACGCGGTAATCTTCGGTTTCGCCATTTGGAAAATACCCGGTCGCGTTGGCGGTAGTCATTGCGGCCGTTGTGATCCTTATTCTCAGGTAAGTATAAGTTCCATTGGCCAGTGTTGAAGAGATCAACGGCCAGTACAAATAAACAGATTGGCTGGATGCACTCGTAGGGATGGTATAGCTCTT
>DATMHB010000483.1:0-5165 GCA_035555175.1 Flavisolibacter sp.
CAACACGTATAAATTATTGCCTGGCCACATACTAACGGTTGATCTGAAAACACGCGCACTGTCGCTGAAAAAATATTGGGACGTAAACGATCATTACAACAAACCCAAGATCAGCATTTCGGATGAGGAAGCGATCGGGCAAACCGACAGCCTGCTGAAGAATGCTTATGAATACAGGATGGTGGCCGATGTTCCCGTTGGCTTATTCCTCAGTGGAGGATACGATAGCAGCAGCGTAGCTGCACTATTGCAAACCGGGCGTACAGAAAAATTGAAAACATTCACGATCGGATTTCATGAAAACGAGTTCAATGAAGCACCTGAAGCAAAGAAGATCGCGGAATATCTGGGTACCGATCACACCGAATGGTATCTGACGGCAAAAGAAGCAGCCGGTGTGCTGGATCATTTGCCCGAGATCTACGACGAGCCCTTTGCGGATAATTCCACCGTGCCCACTGCCCTCGTCAGCAAGCTGGCAAGACAGCAGGTGAAAGTGGCCCTGAGCGCAGATGGCGGGGACGAGATCTTTGGCGGCTACAACAAATTCAATCAGGCGGAGCGATACACGACCAAACTGCCGGTTGCGCTGCAAAGCATATTAAGCGGCACCATGTCATTGATCAATCCAGACCATATTCCCTACTTCAACAGGAAATATAATTTCACCACGCGCTACGAAAAAATGCGGTTGATCTGGAAAAGCCATGATCCGGTTACCGCTGTGAAATACATCAGCCAGTACATTACCGAATCGGAAGTGGAGTCTTTCCTCGGAAAGCCTTTCGACAGATATCATACCTACTTCGAGGAAGGCGACAAGCTCGAGCACAACGATGGAATTACGAACCGGCTGCTGGCGGTTGATTATAAAACTTTCCTTGTAGATAATAACCTGGTGAAGGTTGACAGGGCAACCATGTCGGTAAGCCTTGAAGGCCGTGAACCCATGCTTGATCATCGATTGATCGAATATCTTTCCCTCCTTCCTTCTTCATTCAAGATCAGGAACGGCGTAAACAAATGGCTGCTCAAGCAAGTGGTGCACCGGTATATTCCAAAGGAATTGATGGAAAGACCGAAGAAGCCTTTCATTGCTCCGCTGATGGTGTGGTTCAGGGATGACCTGCGGGAACAGCTGAAATATTTTTTGAGTGAGCGGAGTCTGTCGAAGACGGCCGTGTTCGACCATGTGCCCATCATAAGGCTCAGAGATGAATACCTGGCTGGGAAAAAAGTAAATTATCAGAAGCTGTGGCAGGTGCTGATGTTCCAGCTGTGGTACAATCAATGGATCGAAAAATTATAAATCATCTTTTTAATTTAAATAGCTGTATATGAAAACGACTGTACTGGTAACCGGTGGCGCGGGCTTTATTGGCTCCCATGTTGTTCGTCACTGTCTTGATGAAGGTTATGAAGTGATCGTGCTCGACGATCTAAGTGGTGGTTTTGAAGACCACATTCCCGAAGGGGCCACCTTCGTCAAAGGAAGCGTTTACGACGAAACCCTGGTACAGGAGCTCTTCGATCAGTACAGGTTCGATTATGTGTACCATTTGGCCGCTTATGCGGCGGAGGGCCTTTCTCATTTCATCCGCCGTTTCAATTACAACAATAATCTCGTAGGCAGCATAAACCTTATCAACGAATCGATCAAGCATAAGGTGAAGTGTTTCGTCTTCACTTCGTCTATCGCAGTGTATGGCGCCGGCCAATTACCGATGACGGAGAATACGGTGCCGCAGCCGGAAGATCCGTATGGCGTATCAAAATATGCGGTTGAAATGGATCTGAGGGCGGCACACGAAATGTTCGGCCTCAATTATGTGATCTTCCGGCCGCACAATGTTTACGGAGAAAACCAAAATATCGGCGACAAGTACCGCAATGTGATCGGCATCTTCATGAACCAGATCATGCAGGGTAAGCAGTTGACGATTTTCGGCGATGGCACGCAGACAAGGGCCTTTAGTTATATCGATGATGTAGCCATTCCCATTGCAAAATCCGTCAAGCTTCCCGATGCTTATAACCAGGTGTTCAATATCGGCGCCGATAAACCTTATACAGTCAATGAGCTGGCACAGGTGGTGAGCCGTGAGTTTGGAGTAACGGCCGATATCAAATACCTGAATGCGAGGAATGAAGTGTTGCACGCTTATTCCGATCATACCAAGGCTCACAGGGTATTTGGCCAAGGATCCGGAGTGGACCTTAATGAAGGCATTCGACGCATGGCTGCATGGGCCAGGAAAGTCGGCGCCCGCCAAAGCCAGGAGTTCGATAATATCGAGATCACAGAAAAGCTTCCTGATGGCTGGCAGGTAAAAAAGAAAGCTGTCGTTTAATTCAGATGTCGAAAAGATTAAAGGTATTGGAGTGCATCCGCCAGGGTCAGATTGGCGGAGGGGAATCTCATTTATTAAGCCTGGTAGAACTGTTGGATCAGTCGCGTTTTGAGCCCGTGGTACTATCGTTTACAGACGGACCAATGGTGGCCAGGCTGCAACAAATGAATATTCCCGTTCACATCATCCCAACAACCAGACCTTTTGATATTACGAAATGGAAGGAGGTAAAGCAGCTGCTTGGGAAAGAAAAAATCGATCTTGTGCATGCGCATGGAACGAGGGCCAATTCGAATGTGCTGTGGGCCGCAAGGTCTCTGGGCATACCGGTGATCTATACCGTTCATGGCTGGTCCTTTCACCCCGATCAGGGCAAGGTGGTGCGCACGATCAGGATCATGGGCGAACGCTACCTGACCTCAAAATCGGATCTGAATATTTCCGTATCGGCATCAAATCAAAAAACAGGCAAAGATCATTTGGGTTCGTTTGAATCCATTGTGATCAATAACGGCATCGACCTCAAAAAGTTTGATCCTGCGAAGCCTCGGAAAAATATTAGGACGGAGCTCGGCATCCCGAGCGATGCAGAACTGGTTCTTTTCATCGCCCGGTTCACATCGCACAAGCAGCCCCTTACATTGATCAGAGGCTTCGCCGAAGCCGTTCGGCAAAATCCGCGCCTGTTCCTGCTGATGGTGGGCGACGGCGACCAGAAGGAAGAAGCTTTTGCGCTTATCCGCGAATTGAAGATTGAAAATAAAATAAAACTTGAAAAATTCAGGCAGGATGTGCCGGATGTATTGGCTGCGGCTGATATTTTTGTATTACCTTCTTTGTGGGAAGGGTTGCCCATTGGACTGCTGGAGGCGATGGCCATGGGTAAGGCGATCATCGCATCGGAAGTGGACGGCACCAGTGAAATCATCAGGCATAATGAAAACGGATGGCTGGTAAGCACCGACAACCTGAAAGGCAATCTTACCAACGCATTGGTTGCGCTGAGCATGGACCAGGACAAAAGGAAATATTTTGAAAGGAATGCAGTGAATACGGTTACTGAAAAATTCAATGCGGTGAATATGACAAGAGAGATCGAAGAAGCTTACGACCGGGTGATGAAGAAAAAGAATCATGGTAAGATCCGGCAAACCGCAGCCTGAAACCATCTTTAAAACGATTATGTTCCAAAACTAAACCTGCTATATGAATGCTGCCCAATTACAGGAAGGTCTGGCTTATGCAGAAGTAAATTTTACAAGCACGAACGGTTTTTCGAAGCTGGACAAAGAGCTGATCAAAAAAAATTTTGACTTGCGAGGAAAGGACGTGCTCGATTTCGGCTGTGGCATGGGACACATGTCGATATGGTTTGCACAGGAACTGGGCGCCCATGTAGATGGCGTGGATATAGACGAGAACCATATAACAGTGGCTAAGGAATTCAACAAGAAACACCAGGTACCCGGGGTGAGCTTCAACCTGCGTAACATTATCGCGGATCCTATCGAGAAACAATATGATTTCATTTTCCTGAACGACGTCATTGAACATATCCGGATCGACTGGATACAGAATGTACTCGATGTGCTCATCCTGAATAATCTTAAAAAAGGCGGCATCATTTTCTTCAGTTATCCGCCATGGGAAGGCCCCCACGCTTCACACCTGCGGCCTGCAACGAAGATCCCGTGGATACAATTCTTTCCGAACAAATTTGTGATCAACCTCGTAAAAAAAAGGAACCAGCAATTGGTTGGGAAGCACGACCTGCTCACCGAATACCTGGAGCTGAATCATATGTCGCACAGAAAGCTGAGTAGGCTTTTAAGCAAGTATAAGCTAAAGCAGATATTCAGAAAGAGTCATACAAAGCTCAACAGGATCCCGGTATTGAAGGATATCAATTTCAATGTCTTTCCCTTCACCTTCATCGTTACAAAGGAGCTTATAGCTTTCAAAAAAGCAGCATAGCATTTTCGGTCATGAAAATAAAAAGGTGCCGGCGAACAGCCGCCACCCCACCAGTAGTCTATCCTTTATTCTTATTCTTTTACAAACTTCAGCGTCAGTTCATTATTGATATCTACGTTAACCGCAACGAAGTAAACACCTTTTTCCAATTTCGACACGTCCACCTCCTTCACCATCAGCTGAGTGGTTCTCAGGAATACTTCTTCGTACACAAGCACTCCTTTCGAATCGTAGATCCGCAGATCGGTTTGATTCCTGTGCGTGATGGCATCGATCCTTACATTGATCACCGTTGTCGCAGGATTTGGATAAAGCGATGCCGTTGACGTATTTCTTACCGGCGCACCGTTCACCGTTACCGTCATGGTGTCTCTTCCCACCGCACCCTGGTTATCGGTCACTTTCAGCTCAAATTTATAAACGCCCTCCACGAGGTTGTTGACAATGGTAAGTGCCTGACCCGGTGCGGAAATTCCATATTGACCCGGTCCGGATATCTTCGTCCATGTATAACCCACCACCGTTCCATCGGCATCGGCGCCGATACCATTCAGGTTCACACTGTTTGTGGGCAGCGTGATCAGCTGATCGGCGCCTGCATGTGCAACCGGTGGAATGTTAGCTGGCGGAGGCGCTGCCAACACCACCACATTCATCGTATCTTTTGCCGTCGCCCCGTTGTTGTCCGTCGCCTTTAATTCAAACTGGTAAGTGCCTGGAGTCAAATTCTGAACGGTCGTCTGTGCGCTCGCCGCATTAACGATATTAAATGTTGCAGGCCCTGAAATTTTAGTCCACAGATAAGCGCTGATACTGCCATCCGGATCCGTAGCGGTACCG
>DATMHB010000484.1:0-5551 GCA_035555175.1 Flavisolibacter sp.
CCATTTGAAAACAGTTTCGCTGCCCGCGACATCGCCTCTTGTCAACAAAAAATCTTTTGCTGTCATATTGATATGCGGATCGAGTTCATATTTCACATACTTGTCATCCTTCTGCAGTTTATAGCATCCCGAGAGCAGGAAGCCGAAAGCAAACAGGATACAGATGGAATTGATGTTCAATTTTTTCATGATAATCATTATAACGAATTATTCATTTAGGTTTTGATCGCCTCGCGGAATTAATCCGTATACGGCGGGTTCTGCACAAGCAGCCTGTTAGCGTTCAGCACATTTCTGTGCAGCGGCCAGAGATATTTTCTCTTGTCGCTCTTATCGGGCCCAAATCCAACAGGCGCGGCACCCTGGAAGTTCTGCCTTGTGATCATGATAGGATCCATGATCTGGTACACATGGTCCGTGCGCACAAGATCAAACCAGCGTTTGCCTTCGGCGAACAATTCCCATTGCCTTTCCTGGAGAATAGCGTCTTCCATTGCTGCCTCAGTAGTAAACTGCGTTGCCGTATAGGCAGGAAGGCCTGCCCTTACATGAATCAGGTTCAGATATTTTAATGCATTGGCGAGATCGCCTTTTTTATTCAGGGCTTCAGCATACAGCAGGTATTGATCTGCTAACCTGTACATAGTGATGTAAACATTCTTGTCGGTTCCAAAAGTTCCGCTGTAACTGCCCGCCGGGCCATTTGCCCCGAAAGAACCCGGATAGTATTTCCAGGTGCGGTCCATTTCTTTTTTTGTAACATCAAAGGTTTGCTTGGGGCGCACGTCCACTGTGCTTTTTGCCCAGGGACCCGTGAAGATCTCTGTTCCTATGCGCAGCGGAATATTATTTACTGTTGTTGAAACTCCGGACATGCATGGACAGCCGTTTGCCGAAACATCCCAGTGGATATTCCAGATCGCTTCAACGCTTCCCGTTGGATTGATGAAAACATTCTTCCATGTAGAAGTAGATTCGAGATCTGTGGCAAGGCCGCCGGCACCGGTAACATTTGCACCCGCTGCGTTATACACTTTTCCAGTCGGGCCTTTAGCTTTGAATTCTTTCTTGAACCATACAATAGCGTTGTCGTAATCATGCCTCCACATGTATACGTCCGCTGCAATAGCGCTGATAGCCGCCTCGCCGATATACCATACAGGAGCTGAAGCACCCTTAGGGATCAGGTCGTATGCCCGGCTGAGATCGGCAACGATCTGATCCAGGATCTTTGACTGTGGGTCACGGGCCTGATAGGCGTCTTCGTTTGGATCAAGATAAGGCTGCAGACGCAGGGGCGCATCACCCCAGATCCTTACTATATAAAAATAGCAGAGGGCGCGCATCGCATATGATTGCGCCATATAACTGTTGAGGGTATTGATGTCGATCTGGTCTTTCGGGCTGCCCGCCGCAAACGTGTTGATCTGCGGAAATTTTGCAATATTCAGATTAGCCATTCCAATGGCCCTGTACAATCCAGTCCAGTCGGTAAAATCATTATTTGCGGTAAGTGCGTTGTAGTGCATTTCCCGAACCGATGAAGTATTGCCCGTACCGGGTGTGCTTTCGAAATTATCGGACCGTCCTTCACCCCAGTAGGTAAACCTGTTGCGGAACTGTCCCTCACCAACCAACTGCTGCTGCAACTGTCCATACATGGCGGCCATAGCTGCATCGGCATCATATTTATTTTTAAAGAACTCGTCAAGCGTACCATTCGACAAAGGCTTTTCTTCAACCAGCTTTTTACAACTGCCCAGCGCAAGCAGCAGGCAGAATGTTATATAGAAAAGATTTATTTTTTTCATTCGTGACTTTTTAGAATTGAACATTTAAACCAAGGCCAAGCTCCCTGCGTTTTGGATATCTGCCGTTGTCATCGCCGGGTTGCAGTGCATTGCTCGAACTGAACTCAGGATCAAACCCTGTATAATCGGTCCAGGTCAGCAAATTGATTCCATACACATAAACGCTTGCATTCTGCATCAACGCTTTGCGCGCCGTCGACGGCTTGAAGCGATAAGATAATCTTACACTTGACAAACGGAAGAAAGAAGCATCTTCAATAAAATAGCTGTTGCCGTTAGAACGCTGGCTACCGCGCTGGTCCTTGTCCGGGAAATACGGAAACTTGGCATCGGTTTGTCCTTGTCTTACCCATGCCCCGTAGATGGCTTCAGGCAGTGCAGGACCATTGGAAGAGCTGTTGTTGGTAAGATTTTGCTTGAATGTATTGTACACCTGACCGCCGACAGTTCCGTTCGTGATCACGTTTAACGTAAATTGTTTGTAAGTAATGTTGTTGATGATACCGAAATAATAATCTGGCTGTGCATTGCCGATCACCATGCGGTCTGCATCGTCGATCACACCATCGTTATTGAGGTCAACCCACTCTACGTCGCCGCCGAGCAACGGTGCGCCATTCGCATATTTTTTATAAACAGTTCCGGTGTAAGGCTTGCCGTTCAGCTCATACCCTGCTGCAGTAACAATGTCGTTCCGGGGCTTTCCGTCCGGACCAGGTGTAATGACAACACCAACCGGCGTGAGCTTCTGCCAGTCGGCAGTGTAAGCATTGTGAACATCGGTCGGATATACGCCGAGGTTTTTCCAACCATAGAAATTTCCGATCCTTCCACCTTCTTCAATAAACCATTTACCAGTGATGAAGGCACGGTGATCAGCCAGTTCAAGAATGCGTCCGCGCTCGAACGCGATATTACCTGTGATATTCCACGTAAAGTCTTTCAGCGCGACCGGCGTTGCAGTTGCCTGCAGCTCCAAACCTCTTGTTTCAATGGAACCCAGGTTTACTTTTTTGGAAGTAAATCCGGTTTCAACGGGGAATGGACGGTCGTATAAAAGATCGCTGGTCGTCTTGATGTAATAATCAGCGGTTAAATTGAATTTGCCGCGGAAGAAATTCAGATCAAGACCAATATTTTTTTGCTCTGTTGCTTCCCATCCAAGATCGGGATTCGCAAAAGCCGAAGTGAGTGAAGCACCCGCCACACCGTTATAGCTATAATTGGCCTGGGCGATCAAGGGCAGATAATCATAATAGCCTACGCGGTCATTTCCCGTCTGTCCCCAGCTCAACCTGAGCTTGCCGTCGGTCAATACATTATTCGACCATGACATAAAACGCTCATCGGAAAAACGCCATGCCGCAGAAGCGGAGAAAAAATTGCCCTCTGCTTTGTTGGGACCAAACCTGGAGGAAGCATCGCGCCGGTAGGTACCCTGCAGCAAGTAACGTCCCAGGTAGTCGTAACCAAGCCTGGTGAATGCAGAAGCAGTACTGACGGCATTTCCCGACATTGTTTGCTTCGTCAGATTGTCCATGAAAGCGCCCTGCACATAGTGTGCTGACTCAACGATGAAATTCTTTCCTTCAAGGTGAGTAAGGTCATTCCTTGTGCGGTCTTTTTCAAATCCAAGAAGCGCGGTGAAATTGTGATTGCCATATTTTTTCGCGTAGTTCAGGAACGATTGAAAAAGCCAGTTAAAGCTCCTGTTCATATCGTTTCTGCCGAAGTTCTCATTACCATTATCGTCGAGGAACCTTGGTGCAAAATAAAATCCCTGAAAACTCGTCACCTGCGCATTGAAGCTGCTTGTAAACTTCAGATCCCGTGTGATCTGCAAATCGATCTGGTGATTCATCTGCGCCTTCAATGTTTCTCTCGTATTGTCCTCGAGCAGCGCATTCGCTACCGGATTTCTTTTTGAGGAGAGGTAACTGGTCAGCGAACCGTCGGGATTATAGATCCTCAAATATGACGGACGGTCAAATACGGGCCTCAGCGAGTTGTTGATGCTGGTGAAATTTCCATACGACCAATAGAACGAAAGATTGGTAGAATATTTGAAACTTTTAGAAGCCTGCAATTCGGTGTTGATCCTTGACTGTATCGATTTATTCCACGTATTCAAGGCAATGCCACGGTCATTGATATAATTCACGCTTCCATAAAATGAAAGGCCTTTTTGTCCACCGCTAATACCAAGCTTGATATCGTCCCTGTTGCCAATGTTGCCGAGCAGGAGGTCCTGCAGATCATTGTCCGTATTAAACGCAGGATTCAGCGAATCGGTAAGGCTGCCGCTTCCGCCGCTCAGGTTTCCATTCTGGATCTTTCTGTAATACCTGAGGTCTTTTGCGTTTGCATTCTGGATCTTGTGTGCGAGCTTACCAAATACGTGCGAATACTGGAGGTCGATGCGCGTCCTTCCCTCCCTTCCTTTTTTGGTGGTGACCAGTATTACGCCAGCCGCAGAACGCGCTCCGTAAATGGAAGCCGATGCCGCGTCCTTGAGCACCTCGATCCTTTCAATGTCATTCGGATTAATAGCGCTTGCATTGTCTGTGAGCACCCCGTCAACGATCCACAAAGGAGTGTTGCCCTCCGCAGCGAATGTATTCGCGCCCCTGATCTGAACAGAGCCTTCTGCACCGGGTTCGCCGGAGTCGTTCATAATGAGCACGCCGGCGGCCTGCCCCTGCAACGCGTCATATACGTTAATGGGCTGGCGCTCCTGGATTTGCTTACTGTTCACAGAAGAAATGGAGCCCGTCAAATTACTTTTTCGCTGAGTCTGTCCGTAACCGATCACAACAACTTCGTCAAGGTCATTGGGCTTTTCAGCCAAGGTTACATTCAGCAGCTGGTTGTTGCCTACTGTCTGCTCCTTTGAAAGGAAGCCAACATAAGAAAACACGAGCACCGATTTGTTGGAAGGAACGTTTAAAGAATAAGCGCCTGCACTATCAGTAGTGGTGGCACTATTACTTCCCTTTACCGAAACGGTGGCGCCTGAAATAACCGCCCCTTTGTTGTCCCTCACGGTGCCCGCAACCCTGACGGGCGCCTGTGCGAAGCTTTGAGTAACGCCGGTGAGAAAAATAAAAATCAGGACGGTCCGGCAATTTCTGACCCATGCCGGTAAGGTGCCGATGCAGTTTATTTCCATATAGCAATCCAATTTTTAGTAATACAATGGAGACGTTAAGTCTCTGTTATTACCTCGTAGCCAGTCGAGTGGTTGTTTGTTGCAAGTAACTTAGATTTCATGTGTATGAATTTGCTCAGATTATCTTAGTACTAAGCTATTTTGACATCAGAAGATGAGTTTAAACTTATTTGTATGCATATACAGCTTAGTCGTTAGCTAAAAATTCAAAAGGTAACGACGCGCGTCTGAGAGAAAGTTGAATGTTTAAACGCCCCTCTGTCTCTTTCGTTCTTTTGTCATTGACCATGAAGCCAATGTCGAACGGAGATGTTCCTATGCCTTATTCAACATCCAATCAAAATTGTTCTTCCCAAGCTTCTTCGCCTTAAATCTTCTGCAAATTTTATTTGACCGTGGTCGTCTTTTTTAATTTGATATCGGTTGAAGAGCTGCCGATCATGATCTCAAACTGACCGGGCTCCACTGTCCAATTCATGTTCTTATCGAGAATGGCAAGATCATCAGGATGGAGCACAAACTTCACCGTCTTCTTTTCTCCCGGCTGCAAACTGATCCTTTCAAATCCCCT
>DATMHB010000485.1:0-2052 GCA_035555175.1 Flavisolibacter sp.
CTATAGGCCGACAGGTTTGGAGCAGCTGTTTTTATTCCAGTCCATCCAAATCAAAAGCAAAAACCAATAAACTATAAAAACATGTGTGGCATTGTTGCGTACATCGGACCAAGGGAAGCCTATCCGATTATTCTGAAAGGATTAAAAAGGCTGGAATACCGCGGATACGACAGTGCCGGGATCTCTCTTCTCAACGGCGGCCTCAAAGTTTATAAAAAGAAAGGCAAAGTAGCTGACCTTGAGGAAACGCTGCAAGGTAAAGACCTTCACGCCAATATCGGCATAGGACATACGCGCTGGGCCACACACGGCGAACCAAGCGACCGCAATGCACACCCACACACTTCAGCCTCTGGAAAACTGGCCATGATACACAACGGCATTATTGAGAACTATGCCCAGGTAAAGCAGGAACTGGTGAACAAGGGATATAAATTCCATAGCGATACGGATACGGAAGTACTGCTCAATTTTATTGAAGACATTAAGCAGAACAATAACTGTTCCCTGGAAGAAGCCCTGCGCATTGCACTCAAACGAATCGTCGGCGCTTATGTAATTGTGCTTATCGACCAGGACGATCCATGCACGCTCATTGCGGCCCGTAAGGGTAGTCCGCTTGTGATCGGCATTGGCAAAGGCGAACACTTCCTCGCATCGGATGCCTCTCCTATCATCGAATACACAAAGGAAGTGGTATATGTGAACGATTATGAGATCGCTATGATCAAGCCTGATGAACTGGTATTGAAAAACCTTGGTAACGAAAGGCAGACGCCTTATATCACCAAGCTTGACATGGAACTTGCTGCTATCGAAAAAGGCGGATACGACCACTTCATGCTCAAGGAGATCTTCGAGCAGCCTCAAACCATCCACGACTGTTTGCGCGGAAGGCTGGATGTTGAAACTGGTACCATTACCATGAGCGGTGTGCAGAAATATGCAGAACAGATCAAGAACGCAAACCGCATTGTGATGGTGGCCTGCGGAACAAGTTGGCATGCCGGACTTGTTGCGGAATATATTTTTGAAGAGCTCACACGCATTAATGTGGAAGTTGAATATGCATCGGAATTCCGTTACCGCAATCCGGTCATTCATAAAGGTGACCTGATCATTGCCATCTCGCAAAGCGGCGAAACAGCCGACACGCTGGTTGCCATTGAAAACGCAAAGCAAAAAGGCGCCATCATACTGGGTGTTGTGAACGTGGTAGGATCATCTATCGCCCGCCTCTCCGACACGGGTGCCTACACCCACGCGGGACCGGAGATCGGTGTTGCATCCACAAAGGCTTTCACCGCACAGCTGGCGGTGCTCACGATGATAGCACTTAAGATCGGGTACGAAAAAGGAACGCTTACCCATGAACGTTACCTGCACCTCTTGAATGAACTGGACGCCGTACCCGATAAAGTGGCGAGTCTGCTGCAACAGCATGAAAAGGTGAAGGCACTCGCAGAAAAATACAAAGATGCCAAGGATTGTCTTTACCTGGGCCGCGGTTATAATTTCCCTGTTGCCCTCGAAGGCGCACTAAAGTTGAAAGAGATCTCTTACATCCACGCTGAAGGTTATCCCGCCGCGGAAATGAAGCACGGCCCGATCGCCCTTGTTGACCAGGACCTGCCTGTTGTGATGGTGGCCACAAGGGACAGCTATCACGAAAAAGTGATCAGCAATATGCAGGAGATCAAAGCAAGAAAAGGAAAAGTAATTGCGGTGATCAACGAAGGCGATGAGCAAAGCATCTCTCTTGCTGACGATGTCATTATCGTGCCTGAGGCCGATGAGATCGTGGCGCCGATGCTCAGCACCATTCCCTTGCAGCTGCTGGCTTATTACATAGGCGTCGCAAAAGGATATGATGTTGACAAGCCCCGCAATCTTGCCAAGTCGGTCACCGTCGAATAGACTTCGAAGAGATCCTACCCCCTTTGAAGATCGAATTTTCATTAGGGCAGGAACGGCCACTACCTGTTTTGTGCAAAGGAACTGCATAACTTCATTACATGAACGAGATCACCAAGAAGCCCCTTTCTTCCATCG
>DATMHB010000486.1:0-2190 GCA_035555175.1 Flavisolibacter sp.
ATCATGCAGGAGCAAACAGTTCCGGCATAATGCATAAAAATCAAAACTATCTGAATCCATTGAAGATCGTAACAGTCGTTGGCGCAAGGCCACAATTTGTAAAAGCCGCCGTCGTTAGCAGGGCCATTGCACGCGCATCGGGAATAGAAGAGGTGATCGTGCATACCGGGCAGCACTACGACGAGAATATGAGCGAAGTATTTTTTACGGAGATGGAAATTCCCGCGCCGCATTACCGCCTTCAGGTAGGAGGCTTGAACCATGGAGCGATGACGGGAAGGATGCTGGAGCAGATAGAAGAGATCCTCGTGAAAGAACAACCCGCCTTTGTACTCGTGTATGGCGATACCAACAGTACGCTGGCAGGTGCGCTGGCCGCAAAGAAGCTTCACATCAAACTGGCCCATGTGGAAGCCGGACTTCGTTCTTTCAACATGAAAATGCCGGAAGAGATCAACAGGATCCTTACCGACAGGATCAGCGATGTGCTGTTTTGTCCCACCGACACGGCCATACATAATCTGGAAGAGGAAGGATTCAAAAATTTTGATGCTTCTATTGTACGCTCCGGCGATGTGATGTATGATGCTGCCCTGTATTATGAAAGCAAGTCAAAGCCTCCATCCATTGCGGTGCCGCAACAATTTATTCTGACAACCATTCACCGCGCTGAAAACACGGATAGCGATGAGCGCCTGCGCTTCATTGTAGATACGTTGAACGAAATTCACAGAAAGGTGCCTGTGGTGCTTCCCATTCATCCCAGAACTAGGAACAAGATCGCCCAGAGCGGTTTGAAGCCTGAATTCATTACAACTGATCCGGTAAGTTATTTCGAAATGCTGTACCTGCTGAAACACTGCTCACTTGTGATGACAGACAGCGGCGGCCTTCAAAAAGAAGCTTATTTCTTCAAAAAGAATTGTGTCACCCTGCGTGAAGAAACTGAATGGACGGAGCTGGTGGAAGAGGGTGTCAATTTCCTGTACAAGGATCTGAAGCCCCTTCCGCAGGAAGTAGTGCGCCTCGCCAACGAAAAAAAATTTGCAGGCAAGGCGCAGCTCTACGGCGATGGCCAAAGCGGCAAAGCCATTGTTGATTATTTAAAAAAAGCGAATCATTAAGATGAGGGCTTTGATCATTTCACAATACCTGCCTCCTCTTAAATATATCGCCGCCGTGCGCATCAGCGAGGTGGCGAACCAGTTTGCCGGAAACGGTTATGAAGTGATCGGATTTTCAACCAACAATCATAAATACCTTCCAAAGGACAAATTCAAACTGGACGAGCGCGTGAAAATCCATCGCTCGAATAGCTGGGATTTTCTCATTATCAGGCTGAAGCTGAAATCCATGGCCGGCTCATTGAGAGGAAGGGGCGATCAGGGGCGCGAAAAGCCCGCGGCGAATGCCTCTGAACTGTCTCCATCCAACTGGAGATCAAATCTTTTTTATTTCCTGGCAAATTACCTTCCTTTTAGTCTTGTGTTTGGCGAAGGAAGTTTTATTTATATCCTAGCTACATTTTTCAAAGCACTGAAATATGCAGAAACGGGAACAGTGGTCTTCACCTCCTTTCGTCCCTACTCTGATCACATCATTGGCTACCTTATTAAATTGTTCCGCCCGGGCGTCATCTGGATCTGTGATTTCCGCGATCCGCATCTGCCGCCGAATGCAACCGGTTTGTTCCTTCGCTTTCATGCCTGGATCAACCGCCGGATGTGCCGCAGGGCTGACGTAGTGACCACCGTTTCGAAGGGCGTTGCCCGCAACCTGAAAGGTTACAATAAGCAGGTCAGGATATTAAGGAACGGTATTGTCGGCGCCATGCAAACCGAATCCCTTTCCGAACGCTCGGGCAGATTTAATCTCATTTACACTGGAGGCTTGTACAATGGAACACGCAATCCTTTGCCCGTTTTTAAAGCACTGTCTGCTTTGATCGACGGAGGTAAGCTCAATCCGGACCTCGTCAGGATTATTTATGCGGGACCTGACAAAGCCATTTGGGATGGCTTTGTAAATGAGGCGGGCCTCGAATCGATCAACGAATCGCATGGCATGCTGCCGATGGAAGCTTCAAGAAAATTGCAAAACTCGGCATCTATAAATTTGCTGCTGACGTGGGCGGACCGCAATTACAAGGGCGTTTTGACGGGGATAATGTATGAATATTTTAAAGCGCGC
>DATMHB010000487.1:0-4016 GCA_035555175.1 Flavisolibacter sp.
TCACTGCATGCCGTTGTTCTATAAGTTCGAGCATTTCAAAACCATTGATCTTTGGCATCTGTATATCCAGAAAGATCAGTTGCGGCTGCACCTGCATGATGGTCTTGACGCCGTCGAACCCATCGTTGCATTCCTGCACCAGCTCAATGTGTTCATGACCCTGCAGGTATTCCTTAATGACCGACCTTGCAAGGGGTTCGTCGTCTATAATGATAGCCTTGATCATTTTTGCTGCGGAATTTTAATGGTTGTGATAAAAAATTCTTTACCGGCTTCTGTTTGTAGAAGGTCGTTCCTGGCGAACAGCAGGTATAACCTTCGCTGCACCGAACTCAGTCCAAAGCCAGTACCTTTCTTTGGCGCCGCCGTCTCAGGATCATAGGGATTGCTGACTTCTATAATAAGTGCATCTTGTTCCTTCCTGGCCGCGACACTGATAATAATATCGCCCGTAGTGTCATAGAGGCCGAATTTGATTGCATTCTCTACAATTGGCTGCAATAACATCACGGGCAAAAACATCCCTTCACCCGTTGTGTCATCCTTTATTATTGTCGACAGCCGGTGTCCGAACCTTACTTTTTCAATTTCGAGGTAAAGCTGCAGGTGAACAAGCTCCTCTTTCAGTGTCACCCATTGATGTTCTTCTTTTCTCAATGTACCCCGCAGAAAATCGGATAACTGCTGGATCATTTTTCTTGCCTGCTGCGGCTGTGAACCAATGAGGGCATTAATGGAGTTGAGGCTGTTAAAGAGAAAGTGTGGCTGCAGCTGTTGCCGCAATTTGAAAAGTTCCGCCTCCTTTGCGAGCCGCTCCGCTTCTGTTTTTCTTTTGTCGAGGTCCTGTTGGTCTTTCAATGTATACCAGAGAACGCTGATGAGAGCCATGCATCCCATCACCAAAAAGCCGAATGCGCAGCGAAGTGGCAGCGATTGTGAAAAAAAGGTCGAATAGTCTGGTGTATCTTTTACAATTAACATGAGCAGGGAACGGCTCAAAAGAAACCAAAGAACAGTAAGAACACCACAAAGAGCCAGAATAAATCCATACTTATTTTTTTGAGGAATATAGAATTGAAGTATAACGGTGATCAATAGAGCAATTCCGGCCAACGACAGATTGCTGAAAAAACTGTCCCACAATGCTACCTTCCATGTAAAGCCAAAGCTGTTTAGGATGATGGCGTGAAATACCGCCCACGCCCAAAAGCAGCTGCTGAAAATAAGGCGAAACCTTAAAGTCTTGAGTGGCGAAGAAGTCAATTATTTTGAATTAAGTCTATGATTTCGGTTTGTCTTTCTCTCAGCCAAGAAGCCTTGCGGTGCACAATTTCGGTATACGCTTCGGCATCATCCACTTCGTTGATACGCGAATATAATTCGGCGCCGTCTATCAAATCATTCAGCGGATGAATCTCCGACACATTGATAAATTCCCAGCGCACAAGCTGTCTTTTCTCATTGTAAAAGGTTTCCTGTTCATCAAATCCTATTTCCGATGCTTTGATAAATGCTTCATCCGCGCTGAATGCACTTATAAGTCTTAACTGCTCATCGAACTGCGGGGTATGTTCACCATTTCCACAGATGATGCGATAAATCACTTTTGCGAGGTACCAGTTCATGATTCAAAAATTAAACGTTAGGAAAACAGGGTACCGGTGTGCAGGGTGCTAAAAGCTCCTGATTTCAATGCCGCCGAACATGCAGGTTCCATCGAGGATGAGGATCTTATTGGTATCGACGTTTACGCCACTAATCTGGCGCTTATCGTCTACGCCACCGAATATGGCCGTCACATCACTTTGAACATCCCAGTTAGGGGGTACGATCAATTTGGTGCCTCCAAAAATATTGGTGGTGTCAATTTTTACAGTTCCGGTGAAGTCGGCCTGGGTCAGGTCGATTTCTGAACCGCCCATGAAACTCACAATATCGCCTCCTTTGAAGGTCTTGGTCAGAACGTTTTTTTTTACACCACCAAAAACCGACGTGACGTCTATAAAATCCCTCCGGTCGGATCCGTATTGCTTTCCGGTCTCATCTTCGAATGTGGCGGACGCAGGGGCTTGCTCCGCTTGTAATTGGTCGAACCTGTTTCTTCCCCAGCGACGGCCATGGAACCTTTTCGGTCGCAGAATAAAACCGAGACCAATGGCAATCAAAATGATCGGCCAGTTATAGCGATCCATGTTCAGCGTAGGATCAATTCGATCAGCCAGTGAAAAGCTACCGATGATGATTAATATGATCCAGAGCGGTCCACGAAACCGGTGCTTTAATCCGCTGAAAAGGCCGATGGCGATGAGAAGGACGGGCCAGGTAAAGAACCATGCGGGAAACAGTAAAACATTGGCGGTCTTCAATAAGAGGAGTCCGCCGACCAGAAGGAGGAATAAGCCTGTCCACACTCTTCCATGTCCTCTCCGCCGGTCGTAGTGACCCCATCTTTCATGTATTTCCTGTTTAAACTGATCTTCGTTCATTGTGTTGAATTTTAGGTAAAATAACAACGGCTTTGACCGCGAGGCAAGCGCAGATAGGCAGTTGCAGGGGAAATTACCGGTAAACGGCGGCATCTTGCCGGTAGAATGCAAGCTGCTTAAACTGCAACCGACGGAGCCGACAACTTCATGTGGCGCTTAAAGTTTGAATTTTTGCGGCATGTACATTAAGAGGAACCCTATCCCTATGGCCAACTCTTTTATTTTTGTGACACAATTGCCTTCATGTTTGAATTATTATTTCAGAGTTTTGAAAAAAAGATCCAGCTGACAGAAGAAGAGAAATCCCTTTGCCGGTCTTTTTTCGCCCCAAAAAAACTGCGCAGGAAACAATATTTGTTACAGGAAGGTGACGTAAGCAAATACGTCGCATTTGTGGAAAAAGGATTATTGCGCGCATTTACGGTTGATGACAAAGGGGTGGAGCACATCATGCAGTTTGCATTTGAAGGGTGGTGGATCTCGGATCAATATAGTTTTCTCACCGGCGAACCATCGAACTATAATATTGAAGCGCTTGAGGAATGCGAGCTGCTGCTTTTAAGCCGCAAGGCTGAAGAGGAAATGATGGAGCGGGTACCGAAGCTGGAACGCTATTTCAGAATACTACTGCAAAATAATCTGATCGCTACACAACGCCGGCTTGCCAGCTCGATGAGTGAAACGGCCGTAAAAAGATACCATGAGCTGATCACTTCCTGCCCCAGCATACCAGAACGCGTGCCGCAGCATATGATGGCCTCTTACCTGGGTATCACTCCCGAAACTTTAAGCAGGGTACGCAAACAAATGGCAACGAAAAAAAATTAAAGATTCTATCCTGCCATTATGCACTCCGGATTTCATTGACCTATGTCAATGCCATTTCTTATCACACCTCAATGCCCGCTTGTGTTGGCCATACTAGCTTTGTGTAACAAAAGACAATATGTCAACAAAGATTTCGATAGCGATCATAGGGGCAACTGGAAGAATGGGCAGTGCGCTTGCGAGAAATCTTGCCAAGGGAAATTACCGTCTCATTTTATTTGCAACTGACGTGACCCGGGCGGTCGCGCTCGCAAATGAAATCAGGAACGAAACGAAGACAGCAGACCTGGATTGCGTGGAATGCGCTGCTGATGCCAGCTGGGAAGCAGATATCATCATTCCCGCTGTGCCATTTTCGGGTGAACAGATGGTGGCTTCCAGGATACAAGAGGTTGCAACGCAAAAGATCGTCGTGAGCATTTCAAACCGTTTGGATGAAGGCATTCATCCGGAAGGCCAAAGTGCGGCAGAAGTGTTACAAGGCCTTTTGCCTTACTCAAAAGTGGTAAAAGCCTTCAACACAACACTGGCTTCCGACTTTGCTTCGCCGGTAATCGATGGAAAAAGGATCGATTCATTTATTGCCGGTGATGACGACGAAGCAAATGAAATTGTTGCGGCGCTCGTAGAATCGGCAGGCTTTAACCCGGTGGTGGTGGGAAGGCTTGCTCAAAGCCGCACACTCGAGAGCATGGCGGTTCT
>DATMHB010000488.1:0-4696 GCA_035555175.1 Flavisolibacter sp.
GTTCCCGCACCCATCCGATAGCAGACCCAGCAAGTCAGAAGCTGTACCGTAAAAAAAATTCAAAACAAAACTATGGAAGGGCCTGTATCAGTGGGCATCATCCTTGTATTGGGGAAAGTGATTTTAATTGGCTAACCTCAAAAAAAAATATTTATGAAAAAGACAATTCTGATGATGCTCCTGGCGGGAAGCACTTGTGCGGTGTTTGCACAGAATGACACCACAAATAGGAACACAGGAACGAATGGGACCACGGGAACGAATACCAACATGGGGAACAACACTTATAACAATAACAACGGTTCAATGAATGGCACGTGGGGTACCAATAGTTCGATGAGCAGCAACAACAGTTACAACGCCTATGGCACATTCAATGCAACAGCACCTGATTACCTGCAGGGTTACGTTTTGCGCGATTATCCAACGGCAACGGACATTCGCTGGCAACAGTCGACCGACTGGTGGCATGGCTACTATATGAATAATGGCCAGCCTGTGAACATGTATTATAATACAGCAGGGCAAACCTTTAACGTTGCGCTTCCGGTAAAGCAAAGTCTTGTTCCTGATGCTGTAGTTTCAAAAGCCATCAGTATGTATGGACCTATGTTATACGACATTACAGCTGTAAGAGGTACCAATGGACAGGATATCTACATGGTAAGAACGCTTGAAAACGGACAGGTGGCTTCACAATGGATGGGCGAAGACGGAACCAAGGTAATAGATGTATATCGGGTTGAATCGAATGATGCCATGAATCATTCAATGAATAATACCGGCAGCTACAATAGCAATAATGGAACAATGAATAACGGAAGCCAGATGACGAACGGGCAGACTTCAGACCAATCGGCAATGAACGGCAGTTCTGATATGAACAGCTCAACTTCAGGAACAAATACAAGTACAGGAAAGGACAAGCTGAAGATCAAAACAAAATCGGCCGACGGTAAAGTGCATAAGACAAAATTGGTGAACGGGAAAATGACAACCAAGGGTGATCAAAACCAGTAACGATTTTAAATAGTGAAATGGCCTCCACAATTTGTGGAGGCTTTTTTATGCTGCGTGACTTATGGTACACGAATTGCATCGGTTCGATAAAAGCAACAATGAAAAAAATGTTGATCGCTTCAGTGGCTGTAGGCGCTGCCATCGCCGGATTGATCGTTTACTCAGAGCGGCGCAATCATCGCAAAGGAACAAATCAAATAGGCAATGCTGCAAAAGATGCCTATAAGACCATGAACGCAGGCATCGGTGCGGTAGAAAGAAATGCCCTGCATAGCATGGGTTAATCTTTCAACAATGAGCCAGGCCTTTGTAAAAGAAGAAGACAGTCAATGGCTGCACGATGTTGCGCCAACTATGAATGCACTGATCGTTTATCTCACAAGAGAAAACAATGGGATCAGGGTATACGAGCAAAAGACGTTTGTGCATCCAAAAGAAAAAAAAGAAGTGCATCAGATGAGCAACGGGCTTTCCTATGCTAAGGACGCAGAGGGAAAATGGTATGTTGTCTGGTGATGCCGTTGAATTGTTAAGAACTACAAAAATAAAGTGCAGCAAAGGTTTCCTAATCCGCTCAAAACGGAATTCCACTAATTTTGAAGGGAATGAAAGTCGTCTCTTTATTCCTCTTTTCTTTTTGCCTGGCCTTATCGTCGGCTGCACAAAAAGTTTTTTTTATCTATCTGGAAACAGATAATAAGCTGCCTTTTTATATCAAAATGGGTGACCGCACGCAGAGCTCTTCTTCACCCGGATACATTATTTTGTCCAACCTTGTTGACAGCACTTATACAATCACCATAGGTTTTTCCTCGCGTCCCGACGAATCGAGGTTTGCCGTTCCGCTTCAGGGTCGTGATCGCGGATTTAAGATCAGGAATAACGAGATTGGCCTTGAGCTGGTCGACTTTCATACGGGAGCTGTGATCGCGGCGCAGCCGGATGACCGAAAGAGTATTTCTTATGAAAGAAGGGATGATGCCTTTACGACATTGTTATCGAAAGCGGCTAATGATCCTGGCCTGATGCTGGTTCCCGTAGTTTTGAAACAGGATGCGACCGTAAAAAAAGATGAGCCGAAGACGGAAGAAAAAAAGCCTGCAGTTGAATCGGTAAAAAAGGACACAGGCACAGCAGTCAGTACCGTAACCGAAACGATCGCAGCGGCAAATCAGGCCGGGTCGGAGGATAAAAAAGGGACTGCCACGGGCATGCCGGACTCTGCTGCTATGGCGAAGACAGTCACACCGGACCAGGCGCCGCACGACACCATCGCCGCTCTGCCTGTTACAGAAGCCTATAAACGTTCAGTGGTGAAGAAACATTCTGAAAGCTCAACTTCTGAAGGCTTCGGACTTGTTTTTTATGACAGTTACGAAGGCGGAAAGGATACCGTTCAATTGATCATACCAAATCCGAAAATCGTTTTCCGTCAACCCGATACCGCATTGCCTGAAGACACTACGCAAATGCTCGATCCTAAAAAGGTGATGGAATCACAAGAAAAGACTGTGACCGGTCGGGTCGAGCCATCGCCAAAAGCGGCGTGCAAAGCCGTAGCCCGGGAAGGCGATTTCCTGAAGCTGCGCAAGAATATGGCAAATAAGATGACGGATGAGGGCATGGTGGATGAGGCCAAAAAATATTTCAGGACAAAGTGTTTTTCCACAGAGCAGATCAAAAACCTAAGCACGCTTTTTCTGACTTCTGCCGGCAAATTCCAGTTTTTTGATGCCGCGTATCTGCACGTGACCGACAGGGAGCAATTCCCTGCGCTCGCATCGGAGATCAAGGACGATTATTATTCGAAACGATTTAAAACCCTGACCGGCCAGTAATAATCTCGCGGTATTTTCTCGAACTTTCGTACAGGGGCACAAGATTCAGCGGTTTTCAGACGCAGGAGAATGCATCCACCGTTCAATCGGAAATAGAAAAGGCCTTCGAAATATTGCATCGCAGGAAGGTTGCTTTGACAGGTTCTTCGCGGACAGACGCTGGCGTACATGCCCGCCAGAATTTTTTTCATTTCGATTCAGAACAGGATCTGAACCCTCAGTTCATTTATAAGATGAATGCGATCCTTCCCGATGACATTGCACTCAAAGAGGTGTTCCTTATGCCGCCCGGTGCGCACTGCAGATTTGATGCGGTAAGCAGGCAGTACAGGTATCACCTGCACCGGTTCAAAAATCCTTTCCTCCGTTCTGCTTCTTTATTTTATCCCTACACATTGGACCTGTCACTTATGCATGAGGCTGCTGCGTTGGTGGAAAAGCAAAAAAATTTTTTTGCTTTTGCAAAAACGAATACTCAGGTGAAGAATTTTAATTGCGATATTATTTCATGCAATTGGGAAGAGCAAGGGGAGGAGTTGGTCTTCAAGATCGAGGCCAATCGTTTTTTAAGGGGCATGGTGCGGTTACTGACAGCTTCCCTACTGAAAGTGGGCAGGCATAAATTATCCATAGAAGCCTTCAGGGAGTTGATGAAAGGAGACGGGAAGTGTGGCTTTTCGGTTCCTGCGCATGGGTTATTTCTGGTTGAGGTGAAGTATCCTGCAAATTTTTTTCCTGCGCCAGGACTGTCTTTCACACCATTTTGACGATTATTTTTTCAAATGATTTGGATGCAATTATGATTGCCCCGTATCTTTGCGTCCGCTTTTTGAAAATGGATCACGGCATAGAAAAATGAATGCAGATTTTTCATTTTTTTTAGGAAAAGGGGGGCAAAATAATTTGTTGGGTATCAAATACTTACTTATCTTTGCAGCCGCTTTTTGATCGAGGTGGTTTCGAAAAAAAACCGGCAAGTGTTCTTCACAGTTTTTTGTGAAATGCAAACCACAAAAATTTGGTTGGAAATGTAAAGACCCCGTATCTTTGCAGTCCGCAAAAAAAAATCAGCAACTAGTTCTTTTCTTAAGGTTTTATCGCGTCATGGTTTCAATTAAGTTGGTTGTTAAAAAATTGAAAATCAGAAAAATAATTTTGGTTGAAATGAAATGGCGCGTACATTTGCACTCCCAATTAAAAAAGGGAAGTACAAAAGTTCTTTAGGGTAGAAAAAGATGAGGCGAGAGGGCCTGAAGATTCGAAATCTTATCATCTGCAATTTGTTGTGTTTAGCGTAAGGCTAAGGACAGCGATGAAGATCTTTGAAAGTTTGGAAGCAACAGCACGTCCCGATTTTTTCGGGACAACATTAGGTAGGTCAAGCGAATTATATTCGATTTTGACTCGTTAATTTTCTTTTTTGAGAATTTTAATAGTCAGTATCAAAACTCATTTACAATGGAGAGTTTGATCCTGGCTCAGGATGAACGCTAGCGGCAGGCTTAATACATGCAAGTCGAGGGGCAGCAGGGGTGTAGCAATACACTCGCTGGCGACCGGCAAACGGGTGCGGAACACGTACGCAACTTACCCAAAACTGGGGAATAGCCCGGGGAAACCCGGATTAATACCTCGTAACATAATGGAGTGGCATCACTTTATTATTATAGCTCCGGCGGTTTTGGATGGGCGTGCGCCTGATTAGGTAGTTGGCGGGGTAACGGCCCACCAAGCCTACGATCAGTAACTGGTGTGAGAGCACGACCAGTCACACGGGCACTGAGACACGGGCCCGACTCCTACGGGAGGCAGCAGTAAGGAATATTGGTCAATGGACG
>DATMHB010000489.1:0-7076 GCA_035555175.1 Flavisolibacter sp.
ATGCACTTTATTGAAATAATCAAGCGCGGTGGGATCGCTGGTCGATGCGCTATTGCCAAGGGTCGCCTCTGCATATATCAGGTACATTTCTGCAAGACGCTGCATGTAGGTATTGTTGGGATAGCGCTGTGCCTGCACAATAAATCCAAGGTCTTCCGATTTACCCACTACGTATTTCTTTACGCTCGCAAAATTCACATCCTGGTTCACGTAGGGGAAAATAAGTTTCTGGTTCACACCGTTCACTGTTTGCGTGATCTCGGGATAAGAAGCGCCCGGCAACATATAAGTTGCTTTCAGACGCTGATCCAGCGTGCGGCCCTGTAGCATCGTATCGCCCGATGGCGCAATGCCTTCGTACTGGCTCAGCATCCACCAGGTGGCACCTTTATCACCGCCCCAACCTTCAACACTAATATCAGGACTGTAGTTGAGATAAGAAGGCGCACTATTTCCCACGCCGTAGCCTGCATCGCCGTTGAGCGACACCCATTGCAGTTCAAAAAGCGATTCGGAGTTATTGTCGTAGGGATATTTAAAAAGGCTGGCGTAATTACTCAACAACGAGCGGCCGCTATTGTTGATCACCCTGGCCGCATAGTATTTGGCACTATCGAGGAAGGTTTGATTCCTTGCTCCGCCGTTCGACTCAACGCCCGCTCTTGTGAGGTAGAAACGTGCAAGCATCCCTTCGGCAGACCATTTTGTTATCCTGCCCAGCCGCAGAGGTACTTCAGGAAGGTCTTCCGCAGCAGCCCTCATCTCACGGGTAATGAAGCGCCAAATACTTTTTGAAGTGTTCTTATGAATCGTAGTATCGCTGAGCAGAGCGATATTGTCTTCGATAACAGGAACCTCGCCCCAGTTCATCGTCAGATAACGATACGCAAGCGCCCTCATGAAACGGGCTTCTGCAATTGCAGCTTTCTTAACTGTGGGAGAAACGGCCGCACCCGCATACCGCTTAATGTTGGTGATGGCAAGGTTCGACTGTCCTACGACAATAAAGAACGAACGCCACGCCGCACCGTTTTCGGGTGTAAGGTCGGTTGTATTAAAGAGCACATTACCGCGGTCATTGTATGCTGAATACGTGGTGCCACCACGGAAGTCGCCAAGGTTGTAAGAGGCTTTGTCATTGTAATCGAACCATACCTTGCTATACAGCAGTGCCGTCGATGCCAGCACCTGCTCATCGGTTTTATAAAAATTTGCGTCAACCACAGCATCCGTCGGCGGCTTTTCCAGAAAGCTTTTTTTGCAGTTCGTTAAAAACAAGATTGGAAGGATGAGACCAACCAAAGGTTTTATATTTCGCATCGTCTTCATGTTTTAAAAGTTTACACCCAGTGTGAATGAATAGATCGGCGTCAGCGGATAGCGGCCGTAATCAAGGCCTATAGCCTGGTTCGTAGCGTTGGTATTGGCGCCGACATTCGAGCCCACTTCGGGATCAAAGCCGGAATACCCTGTGATGGTTGCAATATTCTGTGCGCCGATCGTGGCCCTTACGCCTCTCACCACTTTCTGCCTTGCAAGTAATGAGGAAGAGAGATTATACGACAATGAAATATTCTTCAGGCGGATGAACGAACCATCTTCGACCCATTTGCTGCTTGTAGTATTATAGTTGTTATCATTAGCAACCTGCGAGCTGGTGAGCCTGGGCACATCAGTTCCTGCATTCTCGATCGCCGGCTGTCCGTTCTTTGTAACGACCCTCGCATAATTGATCGCATCGACCATAAGGTTGCGGCTAATGTAGATGGAAGAAGCTTTTGAATTCACTTTAGCAAGGTGATTATAAATGTCCTGACCGAATGTGCCGGTGATCAAAATGCTCAGGTCAAAACCTTTGTAGGAAAACGAGTTGGTGAATCCTCCAAAAACTTTTGGCCAGGGATTGCCGATATAAGTTTCGTCATGGAAGTCGATGATGCCATCGGGCTTGCCGTTCGGACCGCTGATATCCTTATATTTTACATCACCTACCCATACGCCTGTTATGGGATCTGTCGGCAGCCGCTTACCGTTATTGTCGGCGCGCACCGCGCTCTTGTTGATCTCGTCAAGCGACTGGAATAATCCATCGTAGATATAACCGCGGAACAACCACGGCGCCTGGCCCACTGCTGAACGTTGTGTCCAGTTGTCGAGCCACCATGAAGTACGATCAACGAAGGCCGCATCCGAATAGAATTTTTCGATCGTTGTTTTGAAGCCCGACAGGTTAAGGTTGGATTCCCATTTGAAATTCTTCGTATTGATATTGCTGGTATTAATGGTGACGCCCCACCCTTTTGTCTGCAGCGTACCGATATTCACCGTCGGATTGTTCACTGCACCAATTCCACTTGTACCCATGTACCAGGGAAGTGGATTGTCCATGAGAAGATTGTCGGTATGTTTGATATAATAGTCCCCTTCAAGCGAGATCTTATTCCTCAAGAACCCAATGTTCAAGCCCAGGTTGTCGGTCCTGGTTTCTTCCCACTGGATATTCGGATTCGGATACCTGCCTGGTAAAATGCGGGTTCCAAGATCTGTGGGGCCTGAGATCATTGGCGAATAAATGCCTCCGCTGCCCTGGTTACCTGTTATTCCTGTTTCAATTCTCAGCTTCAATTCACTAATGGCAGGCACATGGAAAAATCCTTCCTGCGACACGCGCCATGCAGCCGAAATGGAAGGGAAGGTGCCCCAGTGATTCTCTGATCCGAAATTCGATGAGCCATCCCTTCTAACGGTTCCAAATACGATGTAGCGATTATCATAATTGTAGCTGACCCTTCCAAGGAAAGATTCCATTCCCCACTGTCCGGATCCTCCGCCGTTCGTTCCGGGTGCAGCGCCCGCATTGAGGTCGAAGATATCATTGGTGAGAAAGCCCGACCGGCTACCACTCAAATTCTTCCATTTCGATTCCTGCGATTCATGGCTCGCCATGAGATTCAGATTGTGCTTCCCAAATTGTTTATTGTATTCGAGCAGCTGGTTCCAGTTCCAATAAGCGCTGGTGCCTACGGTATTTGTTAATGTAGCTGAAGTGTTGATGGCCCAGCCAATAGCATAGGTTGGATTAAAATAAGTTCCTTCCGAATAATTGATGTCCGTGTTGAACGAAGTGCGGAACGTGATGCCCTTAACGATATTGAGGCCGAGATTCAAACCACCGAGAAGATTTCTTCTCCGCATCTTGTTTGTTCTCAGGTGCGCGATCGCGATCGGGTTAACCGGTGCGTATTGATTCGCTCCGTTTACCGGGTCGCCTCCGCCCCATTCGCCATTCAGATTTTTTACGGGAATTTGCGGCGTCAACTGAAGTGCGTCCGATATGACCGACTCGGAGCTTGTGGTGAGCGTTTCATTCGTCTGACTGAAATTAAAGTTGGCACCCACACTCACCCAATCGCGCGGCTTGTTGTCGATATTTGCCCGGAAGCTGTAACGATTGAATCCGGAACCCAACGCCACGCCTTGCTGCTTAAGGTATTCACCCGACATATAATAGGTGGTTATGTTATTGCCACCGCTGAGGCTGAGCTGATGTTTCTGCATACCTGCATTATTGAATAACTCCCCTTGCCAGTCGGTCCCGTTTCCAAGCAGTGAAGGATCCAGAAATTCATTTGGCGTCGTACCACCCGCAAGGGCATGGTATTCTTTCACCATCTGGGCGTACTGAGGCAGGTTCATCACCTGCAAATGTTTTGGAGGCGTTTGAATATTATACTGAAATCCATAGTTCAGCCTGGCCTCCCCTGCTTTTCCTCTTTTGGTTGTGATGAGGAGCACACCATTCGTGGCGCGTGAACCATAAATAGCGGTGGCCGATGGGCCCTGCAAAACCTGGATGTCTTCAATGTCGGAGGGATTGAGGCTTGAAAGCGGGTTTGAAGAGTTGGTTGTTCCGCCACCCTGCAGCTGCACCCCATCAATTACGTAAAGCGGTTCGGTAACACCGTTGATGGAGCTGATACCGCGGATGACGACTGAAATGCCACCCCCGGGCTGACCGGAATTCTGTGTGATGTATACACCGGCCGCTCTGCCCTGGATCGCCTGTTCAATGGTAGTGTTGACCGTTCTCTCAATCTCTTTGGAAGAGACGGTGGTCTGGGCACTCGTAAGATTCGCGCGCTTTGCTCTGCCGTAGCCAATGACGACCACATCGGACATGGCGCCCGACGTTGGTACCATCTTAAGATTTATGGACGTACGGTTCGAAACATTTATTTCTTCCGTCTGGAGTCCAACATAGGAAACAACTACGACATGAACGTTCGAAGGAAGGGTTAATGAAAATTGGCCGTTCGCATCCGTATTGGTTGCGGCCTTGCTGTTCTTTCCGGCAATGGTAGCGCCGGCAAGAGGAGCGCCTTTTTCATCCGTGATGGTACCCGTTATTCTTTTTTCCTGTGCAAATAAAAAGGAGAAAGTGAGTGTACATAGAAATAGTGCAAGCACTCGCAGCAAAGCAAATTTCCTCATATAGCAAGTATGTTTAACCAAATGTATTTTTATTACCCTCACTACAATGATACTTTTTTAGCATTTAATCATA
Source organism: Flavisolibacter sp. (assembly GCA_035555175.1). Classification (GTDB taxonomy): domain Bacteria; phylum Bacteroidota; class Bacteroidia; order Chitinophagales; family Chitinophagaceae; genus Flavisolibacter. The sequence continues at coordinate 4,565 of DATMHB010000489.1, forward strand.
TTTTTTTGCGGCACCCTGTAGATAATTCGGATCAGGCCTATGCGTTGCCTTTAAGAAGAACACTGATCGGTTCGGAAGCTGGATCGCATCAAAAATTGATACTTTCTTGACTGCGTTTCCACCATTTTATATAAATTCATGGCCGCTATCGAATTTCTTGGTATGAAGTCAAAAGTTCTCAGGGAGATCACTCCCCTCACTCAAAGCGACTGCTTTACACTGTTTTCCAGAGTCAAAAAAGACTTCGATTTCCCGCTGCATTACCATGAGGAATTTGAGCTGAATTTTATTCTCAATGCGGCCGGCGCCAAGCGCGTCATCGGCGATCATATGGAAGAGATCGGCGACCTTGAGCTGGTGCTTGTAGGTCCGAACCTCCAGCACGGATGGTTCACGCATAAACTAAGAGGCAGGGAAATAAGAGAAGTGACCATCCAGTTTCATCGCGACCTGCTTGACGATAAATTTTTGCAACGCAACCAGATGAGTTTTATCCGCAACATGTTCGAGCTGTCGGTGCGTGGCATATTGTTTTCAAAAGAAACCATCCAGGCCATTACGCCAAGGCTGCTGTCGCTTCCGGAAAAACATGGATTCGATTCGGTACTTGAGTTGCTTTCCATTTTACACGACCTTTCTACTTCACGCAACATGCGTATGTTGTCGGATGCGTCTTTCAGCAATGCGGAAACATTTTCTTACAACAGCCGGAGAGTGAAGATGATCCTCGATTATTTGAACAAGAACTTCGACAAGAATGTTTCATTGAGCGAGGCGGCAAAGCTCGCGGCCATGTCGGAGGTAGCCTTCAGCCGCTTTTTCAAAGCGCGCACCGGAAAAACTTTTGTAGATACGCTGAATGAAGTGCGTCTCGGTCATGCATCCCGCATGCTCATCGAAACCACGCAGAGCGTGAATGAAGTGGCGTACCGTTGCGGGTTTAACAACATGTCCAACTTCAACCGGATCTTCAAAAAGAAAAAAGACTGCACGCCAAAGGAATTCAGACAGGCATATAATTCTTCCGGCGTGCGGACTTTCGTTTGAAAATATTTTGAGCGCAAAAAAGCATCGGGGCTTCTTTGCGTTTCAACCTTTGATGTCCGCCCCGCGTCGCCTTTGCAGCCTTTGAAGGGTTGAAGTAAGTATCTACTTTTAGTTCTTTAGTGAATGAGGGGAATGGGGACATTCAATCGTTCTAACTTCGTGTGCGCGTCTCTGCTTTAACCCATCCGTACAGCTTCGTGCGTGGGTCTCCTGAAAGGGCAACTATATACACTTTGGACAAGCCCAAAACAGATTGCGGCTTTGTGGTGTATGGAGAAATTAAACGCAAAGTATCGCAAAGAAGCTTCTAATATACTTTGCGTTTTCTCCTTTGCGTCCTCCGCGCCCTTTGCGTTTAATTTCTCTTTTGCGGAGTTTTCTTAAAGGATTCGAAGTTTCTTTTTCCAACCTTTTGTCTTGAAACAAAAGGTGGAGCCAAAAGTTCAAGCCGATTCAATGCGCACCACTCATTAAATCCAAAGGCCGCCTCTTTTGAATCGGCGCTCTGCAGCACTCTGAATCTGGACGGTCTTAAATTCAAAGTTTCTACTTCGTGCTATGCGACGGACCAAAGGGCGCTGTATTCCGTTAGGCCTTCTTTAAAGAATAAATGTCGTTAAGATACCCACGGAAATAAGGCGCTGGACCAGATCCTGTGTTCGGAGAGGGGATAGTTAGCATTTCGACCTATAATGCTTTAATGCGGTCTTAGTTAGTGCTCCGTAGAATGATTGCGTTGGTGTAGTAAGCGCAGTGCTTTAGGATTTTTTGAATTTTGACTTTTGACTTTTGAATTTCATCTCCGCAGATCGGCAATGGTATACCTCAAGTACAGCTGGAAGGATTCATTCCTGTCTTTCACCTTTGTGGAAGAACTGTAGGTGGAAACCTCAGAAGTGATATAGTTATTGAGTCCTCTGTTAAACCTCAGACCCATATTGAAGCGTTTCCAGTTATAGTGTGCATCTGCAAGAAATCTCCAGTCGCTGCTCTTGAATCTTTGGGCAACCGTGTCTACCTGGGTCATCGGCGCAGCAGGTCTTGAGCCACCGCCTCCACCATTACCACCACCATTACCATTATTGCCATTAGCCCTGGCTTCCTGGTGGGGATTGGATTTTACCTTGATGGCCTTGGTCTCTGAAGTCATTTTCCATCCGCTTGCATCCTTGGCCCATGAGCAGTCTATCTCTTCAAGGATGGTCTTGCGCAGGTAAGAATACTGCACCCCCGCACCCAGGTAAACATTGCGAAGAGGACTGTAATTGAATGAAACGGGAATATTCAGATAATACAGCTTGTTAAGGGCTACTGCATGTTCTTTATAGGCAGAGCCTGTATAATCAGAGTATTTATTGGAAAGCTTTAATTCAGGCGTATACTGGGGCGAGATAAATTGGAATTCCGTTTCTACAAACATCCTGCTGTTCACATGGTACTGCACAAAGACGGAAGGCAGGTAGTC
>DATMHB010000490.1:0-9606 GCA_035555175.1 Flavisolibacter sp.
TTCTTCCATCGATCTTCAAGGCAATAGATCTTTGTCCATTGGTGCTGGTAACACAGTTTGGTGAAGTGATCGGTCAACTCTTTTTCATCGATGCAGAAAACAAATTTTCCCTGAAGCATCGTGAACTGCTCTGCAAATTCAACCACCAGGTCCTGCGATGGCGGCTGAAAAACAGATTCTGTTCCTTCGCTCCGGGGAAATGGCAATGGCGTTGGGTGTGCCAACGCCATGCGTATTTTTTTCAGTATGTTATTCTTTGCAGGAGAATTACTCATTTTGCAGCAGGGGCCTGGTTAGTAACGTTTGGATCGTAGGGAGGAACGCCTTCACTGATCCCACCTTCGTGGTGCTTGTCGTCTTCCACACCAAGGGGCTTTCTTTCTTCGTAAGGACGCGGCCCGATCAGGGCTTCAACGTCGCTTTGGAACAAAACCTCACGTTCCAACAGCGCTTCCGCAAGCTTTTCAACATCACCTCTTTTTTCGGTGAGAAGGGCCTTTGTCCTTTCATACGCATTGTCGATCAGCTTTCTTACTTCCTCATCAATCAGTTTTGCTGTTTCGTCGGAGTAAGGTTTGGTAAAGGTTTGATCCTGGTGCGGGTCATAAAAGCTTATGTTACCCACCCTGTCATTCATACCATAAACCGTTACCATCGCATAGCCGATGCGTGTGATCTGCTGAAGGTCGTTCTGTGCACCTGTGGAGATCTTTCCGAAAAAGATCTCTTCTGATGCTCTGCCACCGAGCGTCATACAGATCTGGTCATTGAGCTGGTCGGTATTATACAGGTATTGTTCTTTTGGCGTGTATTGCGCGTAGCCGAGGGCGGCAGTACCCCTCGGAACAATGGTCACTTTCAATAACGGATAGGCATGCTCGAGGAACCAGCCACAGATGGCGTGACCTGCTTCATGATAAGCAATGATCTTTTTTTCTTCGGGCGAAATGATCTTGTTCTTTTTTTCAAGTCCACCGATCACCCTGTCCACTGCATCCTGGAAGTCGCTCATGTCAACTGCGCCTTTTCCTTTCCGCGCAGCAATGAGGGCGGCTTCGTTACAAACGTTGGCAATATCGGCTCCCGCAAATCCGGGGGTTTGTTCGGCGAGCTTGTGGATGTCTACTTTTTCAGAAACCTTAATAGGCTTCAGGTGCACCTTGAAGATCGCTTCGCGGCCTTTTACATCGGGTTTATCGATCGTGATCTGACGGTCGAAACGCCCCGGACGCAGCAGGGCCGTATCCAATACATCGGGACGGTTAGTGGCCGCCAGTACAATGATGCCTACGTCGGTGCCAAATCCATCCATTTCAACGAGCAACTGGTTAAGAGTACTTTCTCTTTCATCGTTGCTCATCATCATATTCTTTCCGCGGGCGCGGCCGATTGCATCGATCTCATCAATGAAGATGATACAAGGCGCTTTTTCGCGGGCCTGCTTGAACAGGTCGCGTACACGGCTGGCACCGACACCTACGAACATTTCAACGAAATCACTTCCGCTGAGACTGAAGAAGGGTACCTGTGCCTCGCCCGCCATGGCCTTTGCCAGCAAGGTCTTACCCGTGCCGGGAGGGCCAACAAGAAGCGCGCCCTTTGGAATTTTTCCGCCCAGCGAAGTATATTTTTTCGGGTTCTTCAGGAAGTCCACGATCTCCATGACTTCTACTTTGGCTTCGTCAAGCCCCGCAACATCTGCAAATGTGATATTCACTCTTGTGCCTTTGTCGAACAGGGTTGCCCTTGATTTGCCAATATTGAAAATACCGCCGGGACCACCACCACCGCCGGCACCGCCACCCATTTTGCGCATGAGCAGGATCCAGAGTCCAATAAAGATCAGGATCGGAAAAACGGTCTGCAAGATCGGCCCATACCAGTTCGTTTCATTTGCTGCGTCGGCAATGGGTTTCTGAACGTTTGGATTTGATTTGAAGAAATCGCGCATGTCATCCTTGAATGATTCTACCGACGCGATCTTAAAAGAAGCATTGTAGTCGTCGGTCGACTTCAGGTTCTTGCCGATCTTTCCTTCGTACTTGGGCAATGCATCATTCTTAAGCTTTACCCGGACCACGGTGCGGTTCGATACGATCGTGTATTTCGCAACGTCCCCGTCGCGCATCATATTTTCAAAATCACTTTGGTTGATCTCCACACTGTTCGATGCAAACGGGCCAAAGAGCTGAAAACCCATGAGTACGGCGAATATGATAGCATAGATCCAGTAGATACTAAAGCGAGGTCCTTTGCGGGGGTTGTCGCTGTCGTTATTGCTGGGCCGGTTAGAAAATTTCGGAAGCTTCGTCCTATTATCGTTTTTATATGGCTCTTGTGACATTTTTTAATCTTATTGTGAATGGTGCAAGTAATTGAATTTTGGTGGAATTATTTGTTGTAATGCTATATTTAACAAACGGCCCGCCGTATGCGGCTAGCCTGCATGTTCTTCGAGCGGGGCATCGCTCCACATTTCCTCCAGCTTATAAAATTTCCGTTGCTCGGGCATCATGATGTGGACGACAACATTGACGTAATCGATAAGCACCCACTGCATGTGCTGTTTACCTTCGAAATGATAGGGATTTTCGCCGCAGTTTTTTTTCACCTGGTCTTCTACAAAATCGGTGATAGCTCTGATCTGAGGCTGATTGTTCGCTTCGCAGATAATAAAAAAATCGGCAACGGCTTCGGGAATTTTCCTGAGGTCAAGGGAAATGATGTGTTCGCCTTTTTTTTCCTGTATCGCCCTTATAATGGTTTTAAAGATTTTTGAATTCCTGTTCAGTCGCGCAGTTCCTTTCTTTCGACTCGCCAAAACTTCTAATGGTTCCAAATAATAGATCGGTTTTTGTTATTTATAAAATAGGGCAGTCGTAAGGGATAATCCAAATAGCCCTTTTCTTTGTTCAAAAATATCGATTAATTGTCATCTTTAAACCCAATCGGCCATCCTTTCATCGAACTGCGTACGGTAGAGAGCACCAACAACTATGCCATGGGGCTGGCGCGTGCAGCTATGGCACAGCACGGCACTGCGGTGTTTGCGCACGACCAGACAACAGGCAAGGGACAGCGTAATCGCGAATGGGTATCCGCACCGGGACAGAACATCGCCCTTAGCCTTATTCTCGAAGCAGAATACCTTGATCCATCCCGGATTTTCCTCCTGAGTATGACCGTTGCCCTCGCAACGTCAAAATTTTTTAATAGGTTCATCGAGGAAAACATCAGGATCAAGTGGCCAAATGATATTTACTGGCGTGACAGAAAGGCAGCGGGTATCCTGATAGAAAATCTTTGGCAGGGCAATCATTGGAAATATGCGGTGGCAGGTATTGGCGTCAATGTAAACCAGAAGGAATTCGGAACCTTGTCGACAAAGGCTGTTTCTCTTGCCATCATCACCGGCAAAACTTTCGAAGCCATGAAGCTGGCTAAAACACTTTGCCAGGACCTGAATTCTTCATTCAACCTCCTGCTGACCAACCCCGACGCTGTAGCGTGTGAATACAGAAAGCGTTTGTACAAACTCAATGAAACGGTCAGGCTCAAAAAGGACAACAGGATCTTTGAAGCCACAATAAAAGACGTGAGCATTGATGGCCGTCTGGTGGTGCAGCACGCAACCGAAGAAAGCTTTGAAGTGGGCGAGGTGGAATGGGTGCTCTGAATGGGATCATTCATTCATGTTGGCAATGATCTCCTCTGCGTGGGCTTTATTCTTCGGCCGCAGGTAAATTTTTTTTATCACGCCTTTTTCATCAATAACAAATGTGGTGCGGTGAAGGCCCATATATTTTCTTCCGTAAAGGTTTTTTTCGCCCCAAACGCCGTATTGATCAATGATCTTGTGCGACGGATCTGCAATGAGCGTGAAAGGAAGATTGAACTTTTCCCTGAACTTTACGTGCTTCTTTTCGTCATCAGGGCTCACACCAAGAACAGTGAATCCGTTCTTCTTTAGCAGCGAATAATTGTCGCGAAGATTGCAGGCCTGGATCGTGCAGGTAGGCGTGTCGTCCTCAGGATAAAAAAACAAAACGACCTTCTGTCCTTTGAACCCGCTGAGTGCAACCTTGTTTCCATCCTGATCCGTTCCGGTGAATGCGGGCGCTTTTTGTCCTTCCTTCAAATGTGTTGCCATACGCTGCGCAAATTTCTGCAATTCCGGGCATTCACGGTTCAGGCGGTAATTATCTTTTTACCGTCCACGTTTTAGTGGTCTTGTTTCCTGCCTCATCTTCCACTACCACCGTCAACTCGTGTGAGCCGCGTGGGAACTTTTCATCGAAATTGTAGATCCAGCTCCTTCCCTTGTCATTGCTGAAACGCAGCCATTGACCGTCTACTTCTGCCGTGAAGGATCGAATGGTATTAAAATTGTCGCGTGGGGTGAATACGATCCTTGTTGCTCTTGACAGGTCGCTGGCCGGTGCATTTACGGTTGGAGGTTCCCGGTCGACGAAAGCCTGAAAAGTCCCGAACTGGCGGAAGGAAGCGCTGAGCCATCCCTTTTCCCATCGTGCTTTTTCTACAAAGGTTCTTGAACCCGAATTGTTCCTGATCACGACCCTGTCCTTATCGTCTTCACTAATTTCAGTGGAAGGCCTGATACGGACCTTAATGGTATCATGTGAGGGAATAGCTGCAGAAAGAAAGCTAAACAGAGGTGATATCGCATCTGTTGCCTCGTTCACCGAAGCATTGAATTGAACCATCACTGTATCATAGATCGTAAGTTCAGTAGTGAACAACTCGAAATTTTCACGTTCAAATATGTTGATATTATTGGGAAGGAACCTTTCTCCTTCAGTTATTGGATCGCTATGGTCCATCAACGGATCGAACTGCACGGTAAACGAGATCCTCGAAATATTTTGATTGGCGTCGCGCACTTCGATCACGATTGCATGGGGGTCATTGTCGGTTAAATGGATCGCGCCATCTTCGTTGAATACATGATATACGACACTGCCGCCGCCGGGCAGCGGTGTAATATGCTGAAGTGACGAGCCGCCCCGCGCCTTGTACGGATAATCAAGTTGCGCATTAATATACCGCGTATCGTTGTAGCTGATATTATCGAGCAGGAATTCTGAAACAGGCGAGCCATCCATCATCACTCTTGCACCATAAATTCCATTTGGATTACCACTGCCGGTAAAGTGGTCGACGGCGCCAACCGCAAAGCTGATCTTATTGGAGCCGACGCGAATGGGGCTTCCGGATACAGAATAGTTGCTTCCCGTTCTTTTCACGCTGAAGATCCTTGGCGATTGTTGGTATGTGCTCTTGTTTCTATCGTACAGTGCCAGCCGGACTACTGTCGGAGGCACTGCATCTGCGATCGGAAACCGGAAGAGCAGCGGATTCAGACAGTTCCCGGTTTCCGAATCCCTGATCTCAAAGTGCACATGCGGCCCTTCCGATGCGCCCGTGCTTCCGCTCAGCGCGATGAGATCGCCCTTTTTTACTACAAAAAGACCGGGAGACAGGATGAGGTTCACATTCCATCGGCGCTGTGCATATTGCTGTTGTTTTACGTAAGCAGCAAGGGCTGGAAAAAAAGCATTGAGGTGTCCATACAAAGTTGTATAGCCATTGGGGTGGTTGATATATATTGCCTGACCAAATCCACCGGGCTCAACGGACACCCTCGCTACATAGCCATCGGCAGCAGCATATACAGGAAGATTGACCTTGTGCTGGGTGCGAATATCGAGGCCCATATGCCAGTGGTTGGTGCGGATCTCTCCAAAATTGGCCACCAGTTGCATGGGAATATTCAAGGGGTTCCGGAAATAATTTTGTGGATAGGGGTTTGTCTGCGCGTATCCAATTCGTGTAAAAAACAACACAACTATAAATAGGCCGGTCCTCAGATTCATTGATTCAGCTTTAGCTCTTTTTGAAGGCGAATGTAGTTGTAACAATCTTTATTCCATGAAGCCATGCGTAAATGGTATGATATTTTATTATGATAATGACTAAATAATTCATTAATATAAAAATACCCGTTATGGCAAGAACACCTGGAATAGGCTCGCTGCTTTTGTTAGGCGCAGCCGCATTTGGAGCATATAAATATTCAAAGATGAGCGATCAGCAAAAACGCGATCTCAGAGATAAGGGAAAAAAATTCGTGGATGAAAACCTGGGAAGCCTGAAGAATGTGTTTGGTCAGAAAGGCAGCACACAGACTGCTGCTGGTAGCTATGGTCCGAATGGCAGCTCACAGATGTAAGGATATTTCTTATAGTCGGAAAGGACCTCGCTCGCGGGGTCTTTTTTATTTTGACGCAACGATGCCAAGACTGTAAGGGAACTCAAAAGTCAAAGTTGAAAAGTCAAAAAACCAAAAGCATTCGAAAGGACCAGGGCAACGCGATTTAAAAAGTTTTGCTAAACGAAATCCTATATTTTCCCACACACAATCTTTCTCCCCCAATAAGGTTGTTTTTATCCTAGTTTTGCACCCCGGGCAAAAGCCCGGCTTTTTTATGTAAATGGAGGACCATGCAGTGGTCATTCCCTCAACCATCAACAAGATATGCCGAAAGATAATTCCATAAAATCTGTTTTAATCATCGGATCGGGGCCCATCGTGATCGGACAGGCCTGCGAGTTTGACTACTCAGGAACCCAAGCTGCAAGAAGCCTCCGCGAGGAAGGGATTAAAGTGATTCTGATCAACAGTAATCCGGCCACCATCATGACCGATCCGATGATGGCCGACCGCGTTTACCTGTTACCCCTTACCGTTGAAAGTATAGAACAGATCCTTGAAGAAAATGATATCGATGCGGTGCTGCCGACAATGGGCGGTCAAACGGCGCTTAACCTTGCGAAGGAAGCTGAAGACCTTGGCATCTGGGAAAAATATAAGGTGCGCCTCATTGGCGTGGACATTAAGGCCATTGATAAAGCAGAAGACCGTGAAAAATTCCGCCAGTGGATGATACAGCTCGGCGTGCCGGTAGCGCCCGCCAAAACAGCGAACTCTTTTCTCGAAGGAAAAGAATTTGCACAGGAGATCGGCTTTCCGTTGGTGATCCGGCCTTCCTTCACGCTGGGAGGAACAGGTGGAGGATTTGTGCATGATAAGGATGACCTTGACGAAGCACTCACACGCGGTCTTGAAGCTTCTCCCATTCACGAGGTGCTGGTGGAAAAAGCGGTGTTGGGTTGGAAAGAATTTGAGTTGGAACTATTGAGGGATAGCGCGGACAATGTTTGTATCATTTGTACGGTTGAAAATTTTGATCCCATGGGTGTGCATACAGGTGACTCCATTACCGTGGCGCCCGCCATGACACTCAGTGATACGGCGTTCCAGCTGATGCGAAACACGGCCATCATGCTGATGAGGGATCTCGGAAATTTTGCGGGTGGTTGTAATGTACAGTTTGCGCTTAATCCGGAAACAGAGGGTATCATCGCCATTGAGATCAATCCGCGCGTGAGCCGTTCATCGGCGCTTGCATCGAAAGCCACCGGATATCCCATCGCTAAAATTGCATCAAAGCTTGCCATCGGCTATACGCTCGATGAACTGGAAAATCAGATAACGAGGACCACATCGGCATATTTTGAACCTGCGCTGGATTATGTGATCGTAAAAATTCCGCGCTGGAATTTCGACAAATTCAAAGGCGCCAACGATACGCTCGGTCTGCAGATGAAAAGCGTGGGTGAAGTAATGTCCATAGGAAGGAGCTTTACTGAAGCTATTCAGAAGGCCTGCCAAAGCCTCGAGAATAATGCAGTGGGATTGGGGTATTATGGAAAGAGCGGAATGAAGGCGGAAGAACTGCAGGAATATATAAAGACGCCGAAATGGGACCGCATCTTCCGCATCAAGGATGCACTGATGCTTGGTATCAGTGTCAACACGATAGCAAAGGCTACTGGTATCGACCGTTGGTTTATCTATGAGATCCAAAAGATCTGCAATCTCGAAAAGGAACTCGGTAATTACTGGCTGGAAGAACTTCCCCTAGATCTGTTGAAACAGGCCAAGGTCCATGGCTTCAGCGACGAGCAGATCGCGCGGATCATACAGGACGGCAGCGAAGAGGAAGTGTATGAAAAAAGAAAAGCTGCCGGCATTACCAGGGTTTACAAAATGGTGGATACCTGCAGTGCCGAATTTGAAGCGAAGACGCCCTATTTCTATTCTACATTTGAAGAAGGCCACGTGAACGAGAGTGTCGTCAGCAAGAGGAAAAAGATCATCGTACTAGGAAGTGGTCCTAACAGAATTGGCCAGGGCATTGAATTCGATTATTGTTGCGTGCATGGCCTCCTGGCCATCAAGGAATGCGGCTATGAAGCCATCATGGTGAACTGTAATCCGGAAACCGTGTCAACCGATTTTGATATGGCCGACAAATTATACTTCGAACCGGTTTACTGGGAACACCTTTGGGAGATCATCGAACACGAGAAGCCCGAAGGTGTCATCGTTCAACTCGGTGGCCAGACGGCCTTAAAGCTGGCTGAAAAACTGCATGCAAAAGGCATCAGGATCATCGGCACGTCGTATGATAATATGGACATTGCGGAAGATCGCGGAAGGTTCAGCGATATGCTGAAAGACCTCGACATTCCTTATCCTGAATATGGAACAGCTTTCGATGTTGATGAGGCTATAGAAGTGGCGCACCGCGTAGGCTATCCGGTACTGGTACGTCCCAGTTATGTCTTGGGTGGACAGAGAATGCGTATCGTGATCAACGACGACGAGGTAGAGAAAGCCGTCATCAGTCTTTTAAAACATATTCCGGGCAACAAAATCCTCATCGATCATTTCCTTGACCGTTGTCAGGAAGCAGAGATCGATGCGATCTTCGACGGAGACGATTTTCATGTGATGGGTGTAATGGAGCATATCGAACCTGCCGGAATTCACAGTGGCGACAGCAATGCCGTGCTGCCAGCATTCAACCTTACACCATTGGTGGTAACAACAATGGAACATTATGCCGAGAAAATAGCAAGGGCGCTCAATATCCGTGGTCTCATCAATATCCAGTTTGCCATCAAGAATGGAAAAGTGTATGTGATCGAAGCGAATCCGCGTGCATCCAGGACCACGCCGTTTATTGCAAAGGCCTACCGCATTCCTTACCTGAATGTAGCTACGAAGGTGATGATAGGGGCAAACAAACTGAAGGATTTCAAGTTCGAAAAAAAGCTGAATGGTTTTGCTATTAAGGAGCCGGTATTTTCTTTCAATAAATTTCCAGGTGTAAACAAAGAGCTCGGCCCGGAAATGAAGAGCACAGGTGAAGCCATCCGATTCATAAAAGATTTGAGAGATCCTTATTTCAGGCAATTGTATAAGGACAGAAGCATGTACCTGAGCAAGTAATCACACCGAGGTTAAAAAATAAGGAAATCAAAACTAGTCCCGCCGCGCTGATACAGGTCAAAGGTCAATGAGCCACCTGTCGCCATACCGGCTTATCTGTATTCCTCTTCCGGTTTCTCTTTCTTTTTCTGGACCGGCCTTTACGCTTATCCACTGACGTGAGAGAGAAGCACTATTTAGTACAGGCTATAGTATCCGCACAAAAATTAGTTTTTAGAAAACTTTGG
>DATMHB010000491.1:0-2033 GCA_035555175.1 Flavisolibacter sp.
CAACGGATGAAAACCAAAGAAAAAACCGCCGGGCCGAGGCAACAGGAAAAGAGCGGCCATAAGGATGAGCCCATTTTCGTCAAGGGTGCAAGGGTTCATAACCTCAAGAATATTGACGTTAGCTTTCCCCGCAACAAGCTCATTGTGGTAACAGGTGTCTCGGGTTCGGGCAAATCTTCGCTCACCATTGACACTTTATTTGCCGAGGGCCAGCGGAGGTACGCTGAAAGTCTCAGCGCTTATGTGCGCCAGTTTCTGAACAGGATGGACAAGCCCGACGTGGATTATATCAAGGGCCTCGCACCGGCGATCGCTATAGAGCAGAAGGTGATCACCCGCACGCCAAGGAGTACGGTGGGCAGCATGACTGAAATCTATGATTATCTCCGCCTGCTTTTTGCAAGATTGGGAAAAACTTATTCACCTGTTTCCGGCAGGATCGTCAAGAAGGACGACGTGAAAGATGTTCTTGATGCGATCCGCCATCTTAAAGAAGGCAGCAGGGTTTATATTTTGTCGGCCTTCAAACAACACCGCAACCGCGATATAAAAGAGGAATTGAACATCCTGATGCAAAAGGGCTTCTCCCGCATTTACGTGTCACCTTTTTCGCGCACCCAAAAAGAAAATCCCATCAACGAGGGAACGGTGTATCGCATAGAGGACCTGCTGGCTGAAGTCAATTCCGATTTCAAAGCAGCGTTTACATATCCCGAAAACGTTTTTGTCCTTGTCGACCGCATCGTTACTAAAGCGCTGGATGAAGATGATGAGCATCGCCTTTCTGATTCCATCGGTACTGCGTTTTACGAAGGTGAAGGCGACGTATACGCAGAGGTGGATGGAAAAAGCCTGCTGCATTTCAACAATCGGTTCGAACTCGACGGGCTGCTTTTTGAAGAGCCTTCACCCAATTTATTTTCTTTCAACAATCCTTATGGCGCCTGTCCCACCTGCGAAGGTTTCTCGCTTGTGTTGGGCATCGATGAAGATCTTGTAATTCCCGATAAGCTCCTCAGCGTTTATGAAGGCGCCGTTGCGCCATGGAAAGGAGAGAAGCTCGGCAAATGGAAAGAAAATTTCATACGAGGTGCGCGCAAATTTGATTTTCCTGTTCATAAGGCCATCGCCGACTTAACGCCGGCGCAATACAGCATTTTATGGGAGGGGAATCAGCATGTTTATGGCATCAATGATTTCTTTAAGGAGGTCGAGCAAAACCTTTACAAGGTGCAGTACCGTGTGATCCTTAGCCGGTACAGGGGCCGCACCTCATGCCCTGACTGTCATGGTTACCGGCTCCGGAAAGAAGCGCTCTATGTAAAGATCAATGGCAGGCACATCGGAGCGCTGAGCGAAATTCCGATCCAGGATTTGCGTGCCTGGTTCGATGAAACCTCAAGGCAATTTTCACCTTATGAAATCGAGATCGGAAAGAGGATACTGATCGAGATCAACCACCGCATCGATACCATGCTTAATGTGGGACTTGGCTACCTGACCCTGAACCGACTGGCCAATACCTTGAGCGGTGGAGAGAGCCAGCGCATTCAATTAACGAGAAGTCTGGGAAGCAATCTTACCAACTCGCTTTACATCCTGGATGAACCTTCGATCGGCCTGCATCCAAGGGATACTTCCAACCTGATCCGGGTACTCAAAGATCTTCGTGACCTTGGCAATACCGTAGTAGTAGTGGAACACGATGAAATGATGATGCGCGAAGCAGATCACATCATCGATATGGGTCCCCTCGCTTCGCACCTTGGCGGAGAAGTGATCGCGGCGGGTGATTATGATCAGATCGTGGCCAATCCGGAAAGCCTCACCGGTAAATACCTGAAGGGCGAATTGAAGATCGAGCCGCCAAAAAAATTGCGCAAGTGGACAGAATCCATCGTTGTAGAAGGCGCGCGTCAGCATAATTTGAAAGATATCACTGTTGAATTTCCGTTGGGTGTGCTGTGTGTGGTGAGCGGTGTCAGCGGAAGTGGTAAGACCACCCTCATCCGGCACATTCTTTACCCCGGATT
>DATMHB010000492.1:0-6676 GCA_035555175.1 Flavisolibacter sp.
TGAGGTATTCTTCCATTTCAGGAAGATCATAAGTCACTTCTTCAATGCCATGCTTGCGATCAACATACCGTGGGATGTAGGCCATAGGACCAGGGCGATAAAGCGCATTCATCGCGATCAGGTCTGCAAACTGATCCGGCTTGAGCTCTTTAAGGTATTTCTGCATCCCGGGACTTTCAAACTGGAAAGTAGCAATGGTATCGCCGCGCTGATAAAGCTCATAGGTTTTGACATCATCCAACGGGATCCGGTCAATATCGATTTCGATGCCGTGATTTTGTTTGATAATATCCAGCGCATCCTTAATGATGGTGAGGGTTTTTAAACCCAGAAAGTCCATCTTGATGACGCCGGAATCCTCAATGATGCTTCCTTCGATCTGTGTGATGCAGAGGTTGGTATCCTTCGATGTGAATACGGGGATCAGCTCCGAAAGATCTTTTGGTGCAATGATGATACCGGCTGCGTGAATACCGGTATTGCGTACCGATCCTTCCAGTCTTTCAGCAATGTGCAGTACGTCGGCAGGCATGCCCTTGCTGTTATAGATCTCCCTTAGTTTTTTTATGTTCTCCAGATCATCGCTGCCGTATTCTTCTTCCAACGCCTTATCGCCTTCCCGCGCACTTATGGGTGCATGCAATACGCGGTATAGCTTGGTACCCGGCTTTTCGGGAACGAGCTTGGCAAGGGCATTCGATTCGGGTAGCGGCAGGTCCATCACGCGCGCTACGTCCTTAATACTCATCTTCGCCGCCATGGTACCATACGTCACGATCTGGGCCACCTGGTTCCTTCCATATTTATCCACTACATAATCGATCACCTTTTGTCTTCCGATATCATCGAAGTCCGTATCGATATCGGGCATCGACTTGCGGTCGGGGTTGAGAAAGCGCTCGAACAGTAAATTATATTTTATGGGATCGATATTGGTGATGCCGATGCAGTACGCTACAACACTTCCGGCTGCCGATCCGCGGCCGGGGCCCACAAACACGCCGAGCTCGCGTCCAGCCTTGATGAAGTCCGAAACGATGAGGAAGTAGCCGGCAAAACCCATGGTCTTGATCGTAAAGAGCTCGAAGTCGATGCGCTCACGGATCTCTTCACCCACTTCACTGTAGCGCTTCTTTGCGCCCTCGTAAGTGATATGCTTCAGAAACTCCCATTGGTTAAGGTTACTATCGTTGTGGATCTGAAATTCTTTTGGGATCGGAAATGCGGGCAGCAGAATGTCCCTCTTCAGGTTGAGCAGGTCTACCTTGCCAACGATCTCATTCGTGTTGTCGATCGCTTCAGGAAGGTCTGCAAAGGCTTTCGTCATTTCAGCCGTCTTCTTGAAAAAGAACTGATCGTTCGGGAACGCGAAACGCTTGTCCTTCACCAGCACATCGTCGTCCGAAAATTCACGGAGCGCCGGGGTTGAAACCTTCTCACCTGTATTGATGCAAAGAAGGATATCGTGCGCATTGAAATCTTCCTGATCCACGTAATGTGAATCGTTGGAAGCAATGATTTTTACATTGTGTTTGCGTGCAAATTTGATAAGCACATTGTTCACTTTGTCTTGTTCGGCCATTCCATGACGCTGGAACTCTACATAATAGTCTTCGCCAAACAGGTCGAGCCACCACTTAAATTCTTTTTCCGCTTCGGCTTCTGATTTCTTCAGGATGGCCTGGGGCACAAGGGCGCCGAGGCAACAGGTAGTGGCAATAAGTCCTTCATGATATTTTTCAACCAGGGATTTATCGATCCTCGGATACTTGCTGTACAGCCCTTCCATGAAGCCAAGCGAAGACAGCTTGATAAGATTTTTATAGCCGACCTCATTCTTTGCCAGCAGGATCTGGTGATGCCGCTGGTCTTTTTCTTCTTTGCTAAAGGCCTTTCGGTGCCGGTCGGCCGTGAGATAGAACTCGCAACCCACAATGGGTTTCACTTTCGGTTGGCCTTTTTCATCAAGATGCTTATAGGCCTGCGACACGAATTCGAAAACGCCAAACATATTGCCGTGGTCGCTAATGGCTAGGGCAGGCATGCCATCGTCGATGGCTTTTTTATATAAAGAAGGGATGGAAGCGGCCCCATCCAGCAGAGAATATTGAGTATGAACGTGTAAATGAGAAAATTTCATCTTTCTGGCTCCTCTTTTTCCAAATCAAAACTATTGATTCTGAACGCTTAAGACTATGATCAAAGGGCTAAGTTGGCAATAATCCTGAAGAATAACCGTTCCTAGTATTCCACAACTGTGGGAAATTTTTCTATTTTCGTTGTCCATCCGAATTACACCTTAAAGAAAGCCGATGCTGAAACAACTCTTCATGACAGCCACCATCCTCTCTTGCCTGGGAGCGATCAACCCTGTTAAAGCGCAAAAAGCCAAACAAGGTAATACATCTGCAGTAAAAACAGATGTTAAGTTTATCGAAGACATCAGCCTCGAACCCATCACTGCTTCTACTATCTCATCCGATCCGAAACCTGCCATTACGCAGCCAGTCTTCGCTGAGAAGAAATCAATAGCTGCTGCAGCGCCTGCAACCATTGAAGGTGCCAATACGCTTCAGTTCAAATATGCATTGCTATTGAACCTTGAAGTAGAGCAGATCCAGAACCTGAGCCTGTTCCGCATCATCGACGAATGGATGGGAACGCGGTACAAACTGGGTGGCAGCTCAAAGGATGGAATCGATTGTTCCGCCCTCATGCAAATTCTTTTCAGTTCTCTTTATGCGGTAACCCTGCCGCGCACGGCTCGCGAACAATTTGGTTTTTCAAGAAGGATCTCGCGTACCGAGCTGAAGGAAGGAGATCTTGTTTTCTTCAACACCGTCGGCGGTGTGTCGCATGTTGGCATGTACCTCCAGAATAATAAATTTATTCATGCTTCATCCAATGGAGTTACGATCAGCGATCTTTACGAAGACTACTGGCTCAGAAGGTTTGTGGGCGTTGGGAGAGTTGATATCGCCCAGCCCGTTGCCGCCCTTTCATCCAGGCTTTAATCTGTTCTTCAAAGTATTCCACACCTGTAAAACGTCAGGCGACAGGCGCAGGATGAACATGCCTGCTGCGAAAATGATGAGGAAGCTCAGGCTTCTCACTACCATCCATGCAAATCCCTGATAGGGATCGAAGCACCAATACACTACCAGATAACAGGCGAATGCCAGACAAATTGTAAAAAGAGAACGGATATCAAAAGGCTGCATTTTGAATTTATTCCATAAGAACAGGCAACGGATCAGGTTGTATAATGCGAATGCGATCAGGTTTGAAATGGCCGGGCCGATGATCCCCAGATGGCGCGTTAATATATAATTGAGCGGAAGCGCAAGCGCAAGCAAAATCAGCCCGCTGTACAATTCAAACCTCCACAATGTAGATGTAGCTATGACCTGTGCATTCACTCCAGTTCCCATATCGATGATCTTGGTGAGCCCTATGAAAAAGAAAACCCATTGGGCCTGCCTGTAGCTTTCTCTTAGGTGAAAAGTGGTAATGCCGTCCTGAAAATTCAGCCAGATAAGGCAGAACAGGGTGGACGCAAAGATCAGCTGGTTGATGGAAGAACGGTGATAGATCAAACGGATCTTCGCGTAATCCTTTTCTTTCCAGGCTTTAGATAGCGGTCCTACCGAAGCGGATATCACGGCCCGCTGCGGAGCGGTCATGAGGCTGGATATATTCTGCGCCAGATAAAACACGCCCGCAGCGGCCATTCCGTTGGGAAGTACAGCCGCTATCACGATGCCATCAAAAACGGACGCAACGTTGAACACAAGTCCGCCACCCCATACAAACAAGACCAGTGCTTTGATCTTTCTTAAAAACCTTTTTGTTACCCTGCTGACCGAAATCGTAAAATGCAGCTGGCCCTTTTTTGAAAAATAAACGACGAGGGTTATGGCCACGATAAGGTAAAGAAATGAATAGATGGCGATGAAAGTATTGAAGTCGTGTATGAAGTTCAGAGTCGTAAGTACAATGAGTACCGTTACAAAGAAGCGAAAGACAACCTCTTTCAGCAGGTTGCTGGCGATAGACTCGCGCTGCTGCCAGGCATAGGCCTCCAGCACCATGAACAGCGTATAGCCGAATCCGAAAGGGAAAGTCCAGTAATAATAGCGCGGAAGCTCGGGCGCGTTGCCGAAGATCCGGTCCACCAAATGATTTTTAAATGCCAGACCCAACAGAACAACGACCAGGAAACCAATGCACGATATGAGCAGCGCCCATGTGATCTGGTCGTTGCTCGTTTTATTTTCGTGCGCCTGGTAATAAGGAAAGAATTTGCTGATGTAAGCCGGCATGCCAAGACTGGCCACGGAAAACATGATGTTGGCAAAGGCGATGAAAGTGTTGGTGAGGCCGTATTGTCCTTCTGTAAATCCACCCTGACGGGTAAAAAGATAAGTGTTGAACAAGCCCAGCGCAAAACCCAAATAGACAACGATCGAGGAAATGATGCTTTGCTTCCGGATGGTGCTCATGAAAAGTAAAAATAATGAATGGTGAATGTTGAACGATGAAAATTTCACCAGCTGTATCAAATGAAAGCAAAGCGTGCAAGCATTTCTTCGGATGCCGAAGCTTATGACAGCAACATTAATCGAGCTTTATATTGATATAAAAATTTTTGTCCACCTGAATGTGGCTCCGGTCCCACCCTTTTTTTTCGACCGTTGTCCATTTATCGGTAGGAGCGGCCCAAACGCCATTGGTGAATTTGACGGGCATATTGAAACCAGCAACGGCATTTTGCCAGCGGAGTTTGAAGGTTTTATCTGCTTCCTTTCCAAAATTGATCTCCAGGACGGGGACCTGGTTGGTTCGAAGGTATTGGTCGAAAATTTTGCTCAGGTCCTTGCCGCTTTTCTGGCTCATATAGGTCTCTACCTGCCTCGAAGTAACGGTCTGATGATAAAAGTCGCGGTTCAGTCCGCGCAGTATCTGACGGAAAATAGAATCGTTATCGATCACCTGCCGGATGGTATGCAGAAGATTAGCTCCTTTGAAATACATATCGCCGCTGCCCTCGTGGTTCACTCCATAGGGCCCGATGATCGGCCGGTCGTTCGCAATATTTTTTCGAAGTCCCTGCACATATTCATCTGCGGCCTTCCTGCCATAATAATATTCAATAAAAAGCGTCTCGGAATAATCAGTAAAGCCTTCATGCACCCACATGTCCGCAATATCCTTGGTGGTGATATTATTGCCAAACCATTCGTGTCCGCTCTCGTGCACAATGATATAATCCCATTTCTTTCCCCACCCCGAGCCGGAAAGATCAATAAAGCTGTTGCCGGCACGATAGCCGTTTTCAAATCCATTTCCATAAGCAACGGCGCTTTGATGCTCCATGCCAAGGTGCGATGACTCGACGAGCTTATACCCATCCTCATAAAAAGGATAGGGGCCGAACCAGTATTCGAAAGCGCGCAGCATGGGCTTCACCTGCCGGAATTGATCTTTTGCTTTTTGAAGATCATAATCAAGCACCCAGTACTCAAGCGGCAGTATCCCTTTTTCACCTTGCAGCGTATCGGTCCAGCTTACATATTTTCCTATATACGGAATGATCGTATAATTATTGATCGGGTTCTTTACTTCCCAGGTATAAGAACTGACGCCGTCCTCACTGATCTTATTTTTGAGCTTTCCATTACCCACTGCAACCAGCGTATCAGGAACAGAGATGGTCAGCGTTGCGCCCGAATCAGGTTCGTCGCTCTGATGATCCTTGCACGGAAACCACACGCTGGCGCCGAGACCCTGGCAGGCAACGGTCATCCATGGACGGCCATGTGCATCTTTTGTAAAGATCCAGCCACCATCCCATGGAGCATATGCCGCAACCCTCGGATTACCGTGATACGAAACTGCGACCGAATGCGTGCTGCCGGTCTTTGCCCTCGGTAACGGAATGTGCCACACATTTCCTTCATTGTAAAAAGGCTTGCCCGGATAATTGATATACATTTTGCCATCATAGAAAATGGTATCCACGGTAAGGGGTTTTTGAAGGTCGATCTGCAAATAATCGGATTGCTGACCGGGAAGAACGCGGTAGGTAATGATCGTTTTGCCCCTGATCGATCTTGAATCGTAATCGGGCGTTACAGCCACGTCGTAATGGACCACATCCCACCATGCACGTTCCGGACCCACGCTGCCTCTCAGCGTATCCTGGTGTGTAAAATTTATTTTCTTATTCAGTGGCTGCCCCATGCAGGAAGCGAGTGCGAAGAGCGAAGAGAGCAGGGCAAGGGTTCTTTTCATGCTGATGATTTGCAATTTCAAAACAAATACTTGTCTAATTTAGACTGCTTTTGATAAAAACATGCTCCACCGGTATAAATCTTTAACAATAATTCTTTGTTCCCTGTGTTTTTTGAGTTGTTACAATAGTGAAAAAACAAGCAGGAATATTTTTCACTACAATGAACAAACGGGCATCGCTTCACTGGACCCCGCCTTTGCAAAGAACCAATCCATCATGTGGGCTGTGCATCAGTTGTATAATACCCTGGTAGAGGTAGACAGTCAGTTAAATATTGTTCCTTCGCTGGCAAAGCGATGGGAAATTTCTGAAGATAAAACTACCTATACCTTCTTTTTAAGAAACGATGTTTTCTTTCATAATGACGATTGCTTTCCAAAT
>DATMHB010000493.1:0-2813 GCA_035555175.1 Flavisolibacter sp.
AATTATCAATGGCGGTTTTTGTTTCTGCTGCCGGGGCAATAAATACCACCCGGGTGGAACTGTCATGCGCGATCTCTTCGAGCGCGAGCGCCAGGCTCAAACCTCCGAATGAGTGCGCGATATAGGAAGACACGGGGCCAAAATTTTTGTAGATATAAAGAATCATTTCTTTATAAGTAAGCACATTGATGGTGCGCCCCGAACTTCGCCCGTGAGCCGGTGCATCAAATGCAATGACCTCATATCCTTTTTTTATCAGGGGCCTGACAAACCGGTCGAAATTCACGACGCTGGATTCGAAGCCGTGCAGGATCTGTGCTCTTTTTTTGGTGTCCGGAGTGTGATTCCAGCGGTAACCGCGCACCGTGTATCCTTTGAAACCGAATTGCAGTTGCTCCGCTTTTTCAAATACCGGCGGAAGCGGCGTTGTGTTGCGGTGCTGGGGCGTACAGAAAAGGACAAAAGCTTTTTCAGCAGCTTTTCTTTTGGAGATAGAAGAAAGAAGTCTAAATTTTGTTCTGATATATTTTAAAACCAGTCTTTGAACAAGCCGCATAATTTCGGGGTTAGAACCAGAATGAAAGGGAGGCTGCAAATGGACGCCAGGCCCCATTGAACTTCATAAAGATAGAGATGGAAATTGTTATCATAGGAACCGGAAATACAGCAACGGTACTGGGGCGCAAATTCAAGGCGGCGGGACATAAGATCGTTCAGGTATTTGGAAGGGATTCCATCGCCGCGAGTCAGCTGGCATATGAGCTCGGCACCGAATCAACCAATTATTGGAATGTAGTCAGCCGCGACGCAGACGTTTATATTGTGGCCGTCTCTGATATCGCTATCAACGAAGTGCTCAATGAACTGAGGCTTCCTGATAAGACCGTCGTGCATACGGCAGCGTCGGTTTCGAAGGACATTCTGAAAAAAGCATCGAGTCATTTCGGCGTATTTTATCCCCTGCAGAGTCTCAAAAAAGAACAGGGTTATTTACCCGAGATCCCGGTCATTATTGATGCCAGTGATGAAGCTACGCTAAAGGAGATCGATGCATTGGCGCAAAGCATCAGTGAGCAAGTGGTGGAGGCGGGCGACAAGCAGCGGTTAAAGCTTCATCTTGCTGCGGTCTTCTGCAATAATTTTGTGAATCATCTTTATGCCATAACCGAAGCGTATTGCAAAAAAGAAGGCATCGATTTTGGGCTGCTTCTTCCCCTGATCAGGGAAACAGCTGCAAGGCTCGATGACCTTCCCCCGTCGCAATCACAAACGGGGCCTGCCATCAGGCATGATCATGCTACCATTCAAAAACACCTGGAACTGCTGCAAGAATATCCGGAAATGAAAAAGATCTATGAATGGTTTTCAGAAAGTATTGAAAAGCTTTCCTAGTTTTCAAAACCCCATATGAAGGTTTCCGATATTTTTGCATCCTCTTTGCGACTTACTAAAGAGATGAAGATAAAAGATGCTTACGATAACGATCAGGTTTGAAGAACAGGACTGGGAACCGCTGAGGGTAGAACAAGCGAAGAGCGGTCAAACCATCCTCGAGATCTGTGTGAAGCATCATGTGCCCCTGCAGCACGAATGTGGCGGCATCTGTGCCTGTAGCACCTGTCATGTGCATATCGGAAAAGGGGCGGCACATCTTCAAGAAGCAGGACAGCGGGAAAAGGACCTGCTGGCAAGGGCGACAGCGCACAAAAATAATTCCCGTCTGGCTTGTCAGTGTGTGCTGGTGCATCGAAAGGGTGAAATTGAAGTAGTGATCCCGGGTAAAGAGGATCGAAGAAGCCGAGCGAATGGGCCGACGTAATAACGTGATGGCATCTCGATTATTGAATTGTACATTAGTTATCTAAATTGAATTTGATGAATGTACTGGAGCAGTTTCAGGATATAAGCATCTTTGTTATTGATGTAGATGGCGTGCTCACTGATGGCAGCGTATTGTTGCTGGAAGACGGATTGCAGGCACGCAGGATGAATATAAAGGACGGCCTCGCCCTGCAGATGGCTATTCAGAACGGGTATAAGGTCATCATCATTTCGGGCGGATCATCCGAACCCGTTATCCGCAGGCTTCAATACCTGGGTTTGAAGGAGATTTATCTCGGACTGAAAGACAAACTGAAATTCCTCGACGCCTATCTCGAACAAAACGGCATGCGTTGGAAAGAAGTGCTGTATATGGGCGATGACCTTCCCGACCTTCCTGTGCTGGAAAAAGTGGGACTTCCCAGCTGCCCGGCCGACGCGGCTATTGAAGTAAAAAAAATAAGCCATTACATATCTCCACTGAGCGGTGGTTGCGGATGCGTGCGGGACGTTATTGAAAAAGTGCTCAAGCTGAACGACCACTGGCATTATCACCCCGAAGTTTCATCGAGATAACGGAAACAAATGAAATCATTGATCGCTTTTTTAAGACTGATCCGCTGGCCTAACCTGCTGTTCATTGTTCTGACACAATTGCTATTTTATTCTTGCGTTTACCTGCCGCTTTTTGCCAATCCACAACCGAACAGACTGGCCTGGCTCATTGCAGCATCGGTGTTCATTGCCGCAGCCGGTTACATTATCAATGATTATTTCGATCTGAATATTGACCAGATCAATAAGCCCGAAAAAAACGTGTTCGTGCGGTTGATCCACCGCAGGTGGGCAATCATCTGGCATTTCCTGCTAAGTCTTGCCGGTATCGTATGCACGGCATTCGGCGTTGGTCTGCACAAATGGTATCTGGTGTTGGCCAATATTTTCTGCGTGGCGCTGCTCTGGTTTTATTCTACTTCGTTCAAGCGGCAGTT